>NZ_JACGVN010000033.1:0-43511 GCF_014077245.1 Colwellia sp. BRX8-9 | reverse complement strand
TCCTTTGGAACCCCCCAGGGAGGTCTTTTACCGTCCAAATCTAAAAATTGAGGGAACAAGGGTTTGTCGATTCTTATTGCCTGGCCCTTTTTTTGGTTAGTCAGTTTTGGAGTCTCTGCTCCTATCTCTGAAGTATTTCATTCTTATCCCCATTTTATACTTAATTATCATGCCGGAGTTGTAACCGCTTTCACCGCATTCTTGTTAACGGGCGCTATTATTTTTATTATGCGCAGCTTGTTCAATGTCTGTGCAAGTGAACATACATTTTGGCTAATGTTACCAAGTTTAGGTTTTATTATTTTAGCGATACTCTTTAGTCAGTCAATATTAATAACCATGCTCTACGCCGCATTCCCAGCATTAATTGTTATCTTAACCAGTGCAATAAAGAGACGGATACCTAAATATAAAACGTTAGCGTAAAGTCCTCAGTTAAGTCTTAGTAGCTGATGTTTATTAATGATTGCTCATGTGATGATTTATTTTATTGGTTAACTAATCCTTTAAAAATTATCGAGCTTGCTCTGCAGAGGCAGTAAACTAGGCTTTACTGTCTCTATTGTTAATGCGCTTACAAAGCGCATTGACCAAAATATTACTGCGCCGCTGCGTTGACATCTTGATATTAAAAAAATACGGGCAAGTCGACAAACAAAACTATTAATGATGCCAGTAGTAAATTCATTACACTAATCTCTGATAATTACTTGCATGAACTGTTACCTATTCAAAATTTGTATTTGTTATTCGTATTAAAATAATTAATGTTAAATCAGTATTTATGCGTTATCACCGACTGCATAAAGAGCCGCTGCTACCTCTGGTGTATCTTTTTATATTCATTGTGAAGCTATTGAAAATTTAAAAAACTATATCAATAAGGCGGATATTATTTCTTGTGCTACGCTAAATACACAAGCATTATCTTTTGGTTAATGATTACAAAAAGATCAACATTTAGATATGGTTGGAGCCTATAGACCCAAGATGAGAGAAATGGATAATCTGTGCTTAGTGTGCGCATATTTTTTGTCGACAACATGGAAAGTACCTTACATTAAACTGGCTATTTAGCTATGCTGTTAAAAGCGAAGGCTATACTTGCTGGCCGTATTAATACTGATTTATTTTCGATGTCTGATAAACCTTATTTTGTAGAACATAAGGCAGTAGATATTACTATTTAAAAGGTGCTAGTACAGGCACTAGAATATATAACCGCAGCAATATTTGTCGCTAGATATGTTAATACATCTAAGTCAAACCTTGCTCGTTAGAGGCGTTTTTTTTATGCTGATTGACAGGTTTATGTCGTTATTTTTATTGACATTAAACAAGATCAATATTTAAATGATGTTATAAAAACTTTTTTAAGTAATACAGATAGTCGTATCTATTTTACTGCTTTTATTGATGGTGTGATAAATGGAAAAATCTGGATCCTTTAATAGTAAGTTAAGCCGTAGAGTACTTATTTACATATTGCTATGTAGTTCGGTATTGTCTATCAGCTCAACTTTTCTGCAATTGTATGTTAACTACAATGAAAGTCTAACGACGTTAGATCAAAGATTTAGCAATGTTGAAACAAGTTATCTTCAATCTATATCCACTAGCTTGTGGGATTTTAACGAGCCGTTAGTACAACAGCAAATTCAAGGTATTGTAAAATTACCTGATATTAGTCATGTGAAAATTATCACAGGTTTTGGCAAAACTTATCAGTTTGGTGACGAAAATATCTCAGCCGATAAAGTCGTTGAGTACCCAATATTTTATAGCGAAAATGATATTGGTGTGCTTATTGTTACCGCGAGCTATAAAGATATTTATCAACGATTGTGGCAGCAAGCAGGATTTATTTTAACTGCCGAAGTGATCAAGATTTTTATTGTGGCGTTTTTTATTATATTCATCGTTCATTGGCTTATCACTCGTCATATATATCATATTACTTATTACTCGCAACAAGTTGCGGCTGATAAAATAGATACGCCCTTGGTATTAAGCTCTCGTCCAAAAGCCAAAGACGAACTTGATGAGCTTGCCGAAACGATTAATAACATGCGTACCACTTTAAAAAACGATATCTTAAAGTTAGAAGATGCAGAAAATGCGTTAATTAACCTTAACGGTGAACTTGAAGTAAAAGTGTATGACCGAACGGCTAAATTGGCCTCGAGCAACAACCAATTACAACAATCTTTAGATGACTTAACGTTAGCAAAAGATCAACTAGTACAATCAGAGAAAATGGCCTCTTTAGGGCAATTGGTTGCAGGGGTTGCACACGAAGTTAATACGCCATTGGGTATCTGTGTTACATCAATAACGGCATTAAAAGAGAAAGTCTTGGAGTTAAGCCATTCGGTAGAGACTGAAAATCTGACCAAATCACATTTAACTAAAACCTTGAGTCTGTTGATTGAATATCAGAATATTATTGAAAGGAGTTTAAACAAAGCGGTTGAATTAATCAGAGGTTTTAAATCAGTTGCTGTTGAGCAACATACCGACCCAGAGTTGAAAATTAATTTATCCAGACACGTTAATGATGTTGTTAACACGGTAAAAACTCTCTTTAAACGTAAAAAATATGTCATTAATATCGACGTTGATGAAAAACTTAATTTGCTCACTTATCCAAGTGCATGGAATCAAATTCTGACAAATTTTTTAACCAATTCGCACATTCATGGTTTTGACGAAAGAGAAAGTGGTGAAATCTCAATAAAGTTTGTTGAGGATAATGGCTTTTTAACACTGACCTATAGTGATAATGGCAAAGGATTAGATAGCAGTGTTGTTAATCGTATCTTCGACCCTTTTGTTACAACCAAACGTGGTCAAGGTGGTTCAGGTCTAGGAATGAATATTGTTTATAATTTAGTGGACGCAAAATTAAAAGGCACTATAAAATGCCTAGATACAAAAGTAGGCTGTAGTTTTGAGGTCAGGGTACCGATAAAAGATAAACAAGGTGAACTTGAAGCATAAACCTTATTTTTCTGTTAAAAAAAAGCCCTTGAGGCTTTTTTTTTATTAATAGCCTGAAATGATTTTTAGGCTATTATGATTAAAGTCGTTGTTTGAGTTTAGTCTATTTTAGATAACTGCTTTAAGGGGATGTCACGAGCGTTACCGATATCATCAACAAATAAAGCGGAAATTAACTGCTGCAATTTATCATTAAAAATAATGGCCAATTCAAAATATCCATTTTTAGTGGTTGTTGTAGCTGCGTTAAGTTCTTTTAAGTTATTGTCTGGCTTTAACAAGGGTTTTTCTTTAGCGCCACCTTCATCTACCACTTTAGGAAAAGCAAACATATAAGTAATCGTCTTTAGCTCTTTGTTCATTTGTGCGTTATTTGATTCTGCTGAAGCAGTCGAAAGGGTACAGCACAATCCAATGATGCTGAATATGGCACTTAACGCTACCGTTCTAATTTGTGATTTCATGTTGCGATCCTCGTCTTATAAATTCACATAGCATTGACTACAAAATTTCTGTATTGAAAACAATGTTACTTGTACTATTCTATCTAATTGAAATTGTAACTATATTGTTTACACCCTAACTATAAATTGTTAAGAAATATATAGCCAACAATATAAGTTCAATGGTTAAAAATTTGAGTTTAATGGCTTTTTAGTCTTACTTAACCCAGGTAAATCATCATTAAAAGTGTATTAGTTAGTTAGATAGACAGGCAATTGTGGAGGAAAGTTTCATTGAGCTTAAATAAAAAAAGAAATATTAAGATTAATATTTCTTTTTTAGAGGGCGTATTAGACGAGACTAACTGAGTTGCTTCACTTTTAGTCGGTAACTATGTAATAAAGGTTCGGTATAACCATTAACTTGTGTTGTGCCTAAAAATACTAAATCACAAGCCGCTTTAAAAGCGATACTCTTTTCAAAGTTACTTGCCATTGGTTGATAGTTAACATCATTTTTATTTTGGCTATCAACAGTTTTAGCCATCTTTTTCAAACTGGCTAACACTTGTTGTTCACTACAAACCTCATGCTTCATCCAATTGGCCATATGTTGACTGGAGATACGTAAAGTTGCTCTGTCTTCCATTAAACCGACATTATTAATATCAGGCACTTTTGAACAACCGACACCTTGATCAATCCATCGTACAACGTAGCCTAAAATACCCTGAGCGTTATTATCGAGTTCATCAGAGATCTCCTGCTCACTCCAGTTGGTGTCTTTTGCGAGTGGTATCGTTAAGATATCATCTAAGTTAGCCGGAGTACGTAGCATTAACTTTTTCTGAAGCGCGAAAACATTCTCTCTATGATAATGCAAGGCGTGCAGGGTTGCTGCTGTAGGAGAAGGTACCCAAGCTGTATTTGCCCCTGCTTGTACGTGATTAATTTTAGTAGCTAACATATTCAACATTTGATCAGGAATGGGCCACATGCCCTTACCAATTTGTGCTCTGCCACTAAAGCCACAGGCTAAGCCTACATCAACGTTATTATCTTCATAAGCGCTTATCCAAGGTGTTAACTTGATATCTGCTTTTTTAGCCATAATACCAGCCGCCATTGATGTATGAATTTCATCACCGGTGCGGTCTAAGAAGCCAGTGTTAATAAAGACCACACGAGACTTAGCTTGAGCGATACAAGCCTTTAAATTAACACTTGTACGACGCTCTTCATCCATTATACCCATTTTTATGGTGTTTCTTGTTAACGCTAAAGCATCTTCGACTTGTTCAAATAATGTATTAGCAAAAGCGACCTCTTCTGGACCATGCATTTTTGGCTTAACAATATAAATTGATTTTTCTGCACTATTACAAAATGACTTGGCATCGGCAGTTTGTTGTAAATTAAGGCTAGCGATTAGTGAGGTTACCATGGCATCAATAATACCTTCTGGCACTTCAGAGCCATCAGCTAATAAGATGGCATTGTTCGTCATTAAATGCCCAACATTACGGACAAACATTAAACTACGGCCTTTTAGCGTTAAGTTCGCGCCATCAGTTTGATGATACTGTCTGTCAACCGCCATAGTGCGCTGAATAGTTTTACCATTTTTGACTAAGTCAGTGGTTAAGTTACCTTGCATTAATCCCAACCAGTTTTTATAAGCGACCACTTTATCATCAGCATCAACGGCTGCGACAGAGTCTTCACAATCCATAATGGTGGTTAAAGCCGACTCAAGGGTAATGTCAGAAATACCTGCTTTATCGCTTTTTGCGATAACACTACTTTTATCAAAGTTAATTTCAAAGTGTAAACCATTATGTTCAAACAATAGCGCGGTTGGTGCATCTACTGTGCCTTGATAACCTTTAAAAGCATCGCCATTTGCAAGTTTAACGGTTTCGCCACTTTCAAGTGTAACCGTTAAAAGAGCATCAGATACGTTGTAGTGTTTCGCTTGGACGTGACTACCAGCAGTTAATGGAATACTTTGATCTAAAAATTGTCGGGCAAATTCAATAACCTTTTGACCACGAATGGCATTATAGCCACCAGCGTTTTCAGCCCCATTTTCTGAAGAAATAACGTCGCTACCATAAAGGGCATCATACAAGCTTCCCCAACGAGCATTAACGGCGTTAATGGCAAACCTAGCGTTCATTATTGGTACCACGAGTTGCGGGCCCGCCATTGTTGCTAATTCAGCATCTACATTTTTGGTTGTTATGGCAAAGTCATCAACCTCAGGTACCAGGTAATTAATGTCTTTTAGAAATTTTTTGTATGATGAAAAATCAAAGTTATCGGCAAAGTTATTCTGATGCCAGCCATCTATTTTTGTTTGTAAATCATCACGTGTTGCTAACAAGGCTTTATTGATAGGTGTTAATTTTTCAATGATTGTTGAGAAGTTTTGCCAAAAATCTGTTGGTGAAATTAGGCTATGAGGAAGTACATCCTGTTCAATAAATTGATGTAAACATTGCGCTACTTGGATATTTTGGATCTTTATGTACGGGGTCATCATGTTTCCTCTTGTGCAATCATTTACGCAACTTCTATTTGAATATTTAACTATGGCGTAAATATTTTTATCATAAATGTATTTAACCCTCTTTCTAAAAGAGCATTAAACATAATTAATAACAGTATCTAAGTGCAATGTAGGAGGTATTATTTTTTCATGCAAGAGCTGAAAAAAGTTTCCTAAAGAAATTAGTTGTTATTTTTGTATTTTGATAAGTGATTTTTATTATATCTAAATGATAATTATAGACTATTTGGTTTTTGATTTTATTAAAATCGGTCCAATAACTAATTATTGTTATTAATAATAGCTACCATAAATATTGTGAATGTAAGTTGTTTGATTTGTTTTTTTTGTGAATGTAACTTTTGATAAAGCGCGTTAATCATTTTTCATCAAAAATATTATGGTGAAGCTGTTGCCGAGTATTCATAGTGAGCACTCTATATAGTAAAATCGTTGTGGGCCGTTAGCGTAAAAAAAGTACCAAAGTATTAATAATCATTGGACTAAAGATGGCAGTGATAACCGCTGAAATAATCAAAGCCAAAGAACTGTAGGCGGCATGCTCATAACTCACTTTGCTAATTGTTGCGGTTCCTAATGCATGGCTCGCCGCGCCAATAGCTAAGCCTTGTGCTTTAGGTGAGGTGACCTTAATTAAAGATAGCCAAGGAGGACCTAATAAAGCGCCAAACAATCCGGCTAAAATTATCGCAAACGCAGTGATGGAATTACTGCCATTGAGTTGTTCCGTTAATGCTATGCCAATCGGTGTTGTTACTGATTTCAAAGAAAGCGAAACGGCAATATCGTATTGATTAATGGTCAATAAAGTGATGATGAAACTTATCGATATGGCGATAAATACCCCAACCAATAGCAGTACCATTATATGTCGCCATTGTTTTTTTATCGTTTGAAGATGCTGGTATAACGGGAACCCCAAAGCCACAACAGCAGGCTCTAAGAGTTTATTTAATGAGGCGGTGGCTTGGTAATATTGTTCAAAAGGAATGTTAAATATTAGCAAAAATGGGATCAGCGTTAGAATCGACAACAGCATTGGATTTAACCAGGCTTTTTTTAATTTTTGTTGTAACTTGGCATAAGCATGATAAACCGCAAGTGTAAGCAGTATAAAAAATAAGGCAGCGCTTATCATTGATAAAAGGGGGTGGCTTATCACTTGTTTTGCTCGCTAGTTGCGGTTAATTGCTGTCGATTAAGTTGTCGCTGATAAACAAGTCCAACAAAGGTGAGTAATAAAAAGGTCGTAAAAAAGATGATGGCAATTAAGGTTAAGCCATGCGCTTTAATTAATTCGAAGTGATTAATGATGCCAACACCCGCAGGGACAAAACAAACCGCCATATTAGCCAACGCCCACTCAATACAAGGTTGAATACGCTTGGCATTAAGTATCTTAAAATGCAGTAGCATGGTGAACATCATCATGCCATATAAACTCGCAGGTAAGATAGGCAGGAAAGTCTCAATCACTTTTCCTGCTAACAAACAAATACCTACCGAGAATATACTGTAGATTATATGACTAAACATGGCGTAATATTACCCTTGTGCTGCCGCTTCAATAACCAGTTGTCTAAACCAAATATGGCTAGCATCATGATGTAATAACGGGCTCCAAATCATTTTTAATTCTATATCAGGAATGTCAAAAGGGGGATCAACAATGGTATATTTGTTATCATCTTTGTGTAATAAAGCCGCTTTTGTCGGTAAAGTGGCGATTAAGCCATCTTCATGAGCGAGTTGCATAGCAACATGATAATTACGGGTAAATACCTTTATATCTCTTTGCTTGCCTAAACGTGCTAACGCTTCATCTACCCAACCCAATTTTTGTACGTCTTTGGGATCCATACCCACTCCAACCCCAAAGCCAGTTTTTGACACCCAAACATGCTTTGATGACAGATAAGTATCTAAATTGAATTCAGCTACATAAGGGCTATTCGCACTTAACAAACATGAGAATGAATCACGCCAGATGGTTTTCTGATGAAATGACTGTGGTAATTCATCAAAGCGGTTAATCGCCATATCAATTTTGCCAGCTTCAACATCGTGAAAAGTTACGTCACTTGGCGTCATAATATCAATGGTCACATTCGGCGCAATTTCATTTATTTTTCTTAATAAACTTGGCAGTAACGTTGAAGCCGCGTAATCACTTGCCATAATGCGGAAAACACGTTGGCTGTGCTTTTCATTAAACTCTTCTTCACCCTGCAACGCTTCTTCAAGTTCTAATAAGATTTTTCTGATCACCGGTGCTAAAGCGCGCGAGCGTTCGGTTGGTACCATGCCATCAGATGTTCTTACTAATATCGGATCATTAAATAAGTTTCTTAGTCTTTTTAAACCGTTACTCATTGCCGGTTGGGTAATATTAAGCTGGCTTGCTGAACGAGTAACATTTTTTTCTCTTAATAAAACATCAAGGTAAATAAGGAGATTTAAATCGATTTTAGCAATATTCATAGTTTTTATGACCAACAGAAATAATATAACTAATGTATATGTCATGTGCAGAAAAATAAATCAAGAAGTTTTCATTGTCTAATAAAAATATTAATCAGCTTTTAAAGCGGTAATACTGAGGTTTATGCTTATTACCTATTGAAAAACAAGTACAATTATTATTTGTGAGTTTGGTATTTATCTTGTGAATGGTAGTGATTGATATTATATATTTTAAGAATACTCTCAGGATGTTCTAGACTTTGTCTTGTTCGGTGTGTTTGCTTTAATTTTTACTTTTTATTTTAAGTGTTGAAGCGAACAAGACCTTTTAAAAATATTATCAGACTCTTGGAGAGTACTATGTCTAATTATCAAAATGCAATAGAAGCGGTTAAAGCGATTAAAGCAAATGCAGGTACCTCTTGGGATACTATTAATCCTGAGTCAATAGCTCGTATGAGAGCACAGAATAAATTCAAAACTGGTTTAGATATCGCTCAGTATACTGCCGACATCATGCGTCGCGATATGGATGCTTACGATGCTGATAGCTCTAAGTATACTCAGTCTTTAGGTTGCTGGCACGGTTTTGTTGGCCAACAAAAAATGATTTCTATTAAGAAACATTTTGGTGGCAAAACAGACCGTCGTTACTTATACCTTTCAGGTTGGATGGTTGCAGCACTTCGTTCAGAATTAGGTCCTCTTCCTGACCAATCAATGCACGAGAAAACATCTGTCGCTGCTTTAGTTAAAGAACTTTATACTTTTCTTCGTCAAGCCGATGCACGTGAACTCGGTGGTCTTTTTCGCGACCTAGACGCAGCAAGTGCCGCTGATAAAGCCGCTATTCAAGATAAAATTGATAACCATGTTACTCACGTTGTACCAATTATTGCTGACATCGATGCTGGTTTTGGTAATGCAGAAGCAACTTACCTTATGGCTAAGCAAATGATTGAAGCAGGCGCTTGTGCTCTTCAAATCGAAAACCAGGTTGCCGATGAAAAGCAATGTGGCCATCAAGATGGTAAAGTAACGGTTCCTCATGCAGATTTTCATTCAAAAATTCGTGCTTTACGTCATGCATTCCTTGAACTAGGTATCGACAACGGTATCATCGTTTCACGCACTGACTCTGAAGGTGCTGGCCTGACTAAAGAAATCGCGGTTGTTAAAACGCCAGGCGATCAAGGTGATATCTATAACTCTTTCTTAGATGTTGAAGAGATTGACGTAGCTGACATGGCTGAAGGCGATGTATGCTTTAACCGTGACGGTAAACTTGTTCGTCCTAAACGTTTACCTTCTGGTTTATACCAATTCCGTCAAGGTACTGGTGAAGAGCGTTGTGTTTTTGACAGCATAGAAGCAATTAAAGCGGGTGCTGATTTGTTATGGATAGAAACAGCGACACCTAACGTTGCCGATATCACAGCCATGATGGATGAAGTTCGTAAAGAAATTCCAAATGCTAAACTTGTTTACAACAACAGCCCATCGTTCAACTGGACATTAAACTTCCGCCAGCAAGCGTTTGACGCTATGGTTGCTGCGGGTGAAGATGTATCTAACTATGTACGTGCTGATTTAATGAATGTTGATTACGATACGACTGAGTTAGCTGCATCAGCAGATGACAAAATCCGTAGCTTCCAAGCTGAGACTTCACGTAAAGCTGGTATCTTCCATCACTTAATCACGCTTCCTACTTACCATACAACAGCATTGTCTGTAGATAACCTAGCTAAAGAATACTTTGGCGACGCGGCGATGCTTGGTTATGTTGAAGGTGTACAACGTAAAGAAATTCGTCAAGGTATTGCCTGTGTTAAACATCAAAACATGTCAGGCTCTGACATGGGTGATGATCACAAAGAATACTTTGCTGGTGAGAACGCGCTTAAAGCAGGTGGCGAGAACAACACCTCTAACCAGTTCTAATCACGATTAAAAACAGTTTTCTCTAGAAGTAAAAACCGAATAGCATTAAATGTTATTCGGTTTTTTTATGTATACGACTGCATGGATGCAGGAGGTAGAGCGAAGCATGGATGCCCGAGCCGAGGATGTACGGTATGTCGTGGTGCCATGGATGGCAATGAACGACGAATGTATACGACTGCATGGATGCAGGAGGTAGAGCGGAGCATGGATGCCCGAGCCGAGGATGTACGGTATGTCGTGGTGCCATGGATGGCAATGAACGACGAATGTATACGACTGCATGGATGCAGGAGGTAGAGCGAAGCATGGATGCCCGAGCCGAGGATGTACGGTATGTCGTGGTGCCATGGATGGCAATGAACGACTAATGGTCAGCATTCGTCTTGCGCACTTATCGTCATGCTGAATTTATTTCAGTATCTGTTCTTGAAGTTGCAGTAAAAGATACTAAAGCCGTCATGCTGAATTTATTTCAGTATCTGTTCTTGAAGTTGCAGTAAAAGGTACTAAAGCCGTCATACTGAATTTATTTCAGTATCTGTTCTTGAAGTTGCAGTAAAAGATCTTAAAGCCGTCATGCTGAATTTATTTCAGTATCTGTTCTTGAAGTTGCAGTAAAAGATGCTAAAGCCGTCATGCTGAATTTATTTCAGTATCTGTTCTTGAAGTTGCAGTAAAAGATACTAAAGCCGTCATGCTGAATTTATTTCAGTATCTGTTCTTGTAGTTGCAGTAAAAGATCCCGAAACCGTCATGCTATAAATCATCGATCCTTGTTTAAAATAATGCTGCTAAATGTCATTTATAAACAATCACTTAAAAATAAATGCCGCTTTATTAAAATAAACTGTAATAAAAAGTCTAAGGCTGAGACTATATGTTCGATATTTTAAAAGGAATAAAATAATGAAAATAAAATGGCAAAGCCTTTTAGCATTAAGTTTACTGAGTTTTAGCTCACTACTTTTAGCTGAAGACAATAATACACAAAATAATAATAAAGAAGTTTTAAGCTTAGAAAACTGCCACCTAAAGGGCATTAAGTCGCAAGTTCAGTGTGGCACATTACAAGTACCAGAAAATTATAGTTTACCTGAAGGTGAAAAAATAAGCGTTAATTTTGCGGTGCTGCCGGCTATTGATAGTAGTCAAAATAAAACGCCTTTAATGTTTTTAGCGGGTGGGCCAGGTCAAGCATCCGTTGAACTAGCTGCGCATATATTTAGTACTTTTGGTGAAATTAAAAAGTCGCATGACATTATTTTAGTGGATCAACGGGGTACGGGGAAATCACATCCTTTATCGTGTGATGAAAATGAAGTAAGAAACGCTTATGAAATTATTCCTGAAGACTTTTCTCCACAAGAAATCAAAGACTGTATCGCACAATTCAAAGGCGACTTAAGTCAATATAATTCAGAAAATGCTATTCGTGATTTTGATGCAGTACGCGTTGCACTCGGCCATGAAAAAATTAATATTTATGGTGGTTCTTACGGCACACGTGCGGCTTTGGTTTATATGCGCCTTTTTCCTGATGCACTTAACAGTGTCGTACTAGACAGTGTTGGTCCCATTGAAGTGCCTATTGGTACTTTTGGTCAAAGTTCCGCGCGTTCATTTAATTTATTACTCGAAAACTGCCAGCAAGATGAAAGTTGTAATAGTGCTTACCCTTCATTAAAAGATGACTTTACAGCGGTTATTGCTCGACTAGAACAAGCGCCGGTAAATCTTAAAATAGCCCATCCCCGTTTAGGTACAAAGACTGACTTCGTGTTAAGTCGTAGCAAGTTTATTAGTAATTTACGCATGCAATTATACTCTATGCAAACCCGTACTTTAGTGCCCTTGGTTATACATCAGGCTTTTTTAGGTAACTATCAACCTATGATTGGTTTAATTGCCATGTCAGAAGGGGGAATGGGTATGTATGTGGGGTTAACGTTAAATATTGTCTGTAATGAAGACTTTCCTAAAATTACTACTGAAATGTTTGCTGGCGATGCTAACAATACTTTTGGTGGCAACGACAGCCATAGTGCTTGGCTACAAGCCTGTCCGTTATGGCCTAAATATTCGGTTAGCGATGATTTCTATCAAAGTGTTACGGCTAATATCCCAACACTTATTTTATCAGGAAATTTAGATCCAGTAACACCGCCGAGTAACGGTGATGAATCTGCCAAAACCTTACCTAATAATCACCACATTGTTTCTAAAAACAGTGCACATATTGTTGCTTCAACGCCTTGCGGCATTGAAATTGTTAATGAATTTCTAACAACACTCAATCCGAATGATTTAGATGAATCGTGTTTAACTGAGTTAAAAAGTGAAACATTTATGACGCATTTAAACGGCAACCTATAAGGATATAATTATTATGATTGAAGTTAACAATTTACATAAAAGCTTTATCGATAAAAAAAACACGGTAAAAGCCCTAGATGGTTTGTCGTTTACTGCGAAAAATGGTGAGATCACCGGTATTCTAGGTCCAAATGGTGCGGGTAAAACGACTTGTTTACGTACTCTCTATGGTTTGCTAAAAGCTGATGAAGGTTCGGTATTAGTCGATGGTATTAATGTTTTAGAAGACCCTTTAGCCGTTAGGCAACGATTAGGTATCTTTCCGGATAAATTTGGTTTGTACGAACGTTTAACGGCCTATGAACAAGTGGACTACTTCGCCAGTCTTCATGGTATGCAAGGAGCGAAGAAAAAAGCGGCAATAGCGCAAATATTTAAAGATTTAGAAATGGAAGAATTAGCGCATCGTAAAACGGTCGGCTTCTCGCAAGGGCAACGGATGAAAGTCACTTTAGCTCAGGCTTTAGTGCATCAGCCGAAAAACTTTGTTCTTGATGAACCTACTCGCGGACTCGATGTAATGAGTACACGAGTTTTGCGCAATCACTTAGCCAAATTTAAAGAGAAAGGTCATTGTATTTTATTTTCATCACATGTCATGCAAGAAGTTGCTGCCTTATGTGATCGGGTAATTATTGTTTCTAATGGCAAATTAGCCGCACAAGGCACGCCACAAGAGTTATGTGATTTAGCGGGTGAAAAATTATTAGAAGATGCCTTTGTTAAATTAATTGGCTCAGATGAAGGAGTTGCCGCATGATCCAGTTTAAAGCATTACTCATTAAAGAATTAAGAGAAGCCTTTCGTGATAAACGTGCCTTGATGGTAGCGTTAAGTATGGGCTTATTCGCGCCAATAATGATTATGGTAATATCGAAAACCATGATCAAAGAAATCGTTGATAACCCCCCTATTTATGTGCAATTTACCGGCGCTGAATTTGCACCCAAATTGATTGAGAAGTTTGCCGTCAATAATATTTTACAATTTGCCGATGTACCTGAAGAAGAAAAGTACGCATGGCAAGAACGTAATATTGAAGTAGATATACCAAAAGATTTTGCTGAAAAAATGTTAGCGGGTCAGGCTATAGACGTTGTTTTACGTGCGGATTTTGGTAAAAAAGCCTCTAGTGCACCGATCCGAAGAGTCAAAGAAGTGGTACGAGAATACTCACTTGCTATCGGTTATAAGCGTTTACTGGTCAGGGGAGTTGATATTAATTTATTACAACCTATTGTTCTGCAAGAACAAGATACAGCACTTCCAACCAGCAATGCAGTGATGGTCTCGATGTTTTTAGGTATCTATTTATTGATGGGCGCTTTTGTTTCAGGGCTATCAATTGCCATTGACTCGAGTGCGGGTGAGCGGGAACGTAATGTTTTAGAGATGCTACTATGTCAGCCGGTCAGTACCCTTAAAATAGTGTTGGCAAAAATGACTTGTGCCAGTTCTATTTCAGTATTGTCTATTGTTATCATGTTGGTATTAACCACCGTTTCTGTTGGCTTTATTGATCTCACTAAAATAGGGGCAACCTTTAGTTTAAATGCCTTTAGTATTGCGGCCTTATTACTACTACTTATTCCACTATGTTTTTTTGCAACGGCTTTACAATTATTCTTTTCGTTTCAAGCGAAAAGTTTTAAAGAAGCGCAGTCAACCGTCTCTATGCTAATTATGCTTCCTGCTATGGTACCGTTTGCCATTATGATGATTGATGATAAGCCTGAATGGGTGAATTGGTTACCTATTTCAGGACAATCAATGTTGATGGAAGATGTTTTTAAGGGCTTACCTGTCGATTGGACTGTGCTTGCAAGTACCACCGCAATTACGGTGGGGATGACAGTGGCATTAGTGCTGGCACTCGCACAAAAATTAAAATCAGAAAAAGTGGTGATGTCATTAAGTTAATCTTTATGACAATACGCTGAGTTGGTATTAAGATGAATAACTCGATAGAATTAACATTACAGCAACAAGACCGCTTTCAAACGGCGTATCAACATATATTGAGTTATTCTTTGAAACGTACTGCAAATTATCAGCAAACATTCACCCAATGGATGACAGAGTATGAAAAATTACTCCGTCATATCATTACCGGATTTGAAGCAAAACCGTCAATTCAAGATGAGCTTTTTCAAGAAATAGCCCTCAATCTTTGGCGGGCACTACCTAGCTTTAGAAATGACTGTACGGTAAAAACTTTTGTCGCTCGTATTGCTCATAATGTTTTAGCTACGCATGTTGCCAAAGCAGTAAAAAGTGTCAAGGTAGAGCAAAGTATTGATGATATTTGCCAAGAGACAGAGCAAGATAAAATTCAACCTACACCCCATCAGAGCTTAGAAAAACAACGTAGACAACAACGTTTAGCTCAATCTATTAGGCAACTTAAACTTGAACAACAGCAAGTGATCACCTTAGCGCTCGAAGGCATGAGTTATCAAGAAATTGCCGATATTTTAGTGATATCCGTTAATCTTGTTGGTGTGCGTTTACAACGCGCAAAAATCGCTTTGAGTAAGTTAATGGAGGCGGTATGAACGAAGAAGATTCCCTGTTACATAAAAAAAGTAAAGTGATTTTATCTACTCAAAGTCAAGCTGAGGCGATACTTGATGTTGCAACTTTACCCAAGAATAAAGCGACTAAACCACTCGATAGTTCGGTAATTGATGAACAATGGGCGCAGATGAGCCAAGACTGGCAAAGCCAACCTATTATTAAAACCGATATTAACCGTTTACTTAAACAAACAAAGCAAAGAACTGTGTGGGCTAAATCTTTATTAGTCATAGATATTATGGCTACGTTGGCTATGTTGTTTGTAGCTAGCTATATGTGGCTCAGTGGCTCGAAAGATCAAGCAACCATTATTTACTTAGGTGGTGGTGGCATTCTTTCCATTATTTTTGTAATATTTGCCATTAAAGCTCGTTTATCGGCATGGAAAATAAATTGTGGAAGTCCTGATAAAGCAATTGAACATGCCATTCTCGGTTGTCAGTCGTCTATTAGCTACATCAAGTTAATAAAGTTCTCTTGTCTCATTATTGGGCCCTTTGCCAATTGGTATGTTTTTGCTGTCACCGAGCAATTAGAAAAATCGCCCATTGTTGGTCTAGCTATTTTGAATATATTTCTGGTGAGTATTTGGCTTGTCAGTCAGTCTTTTTATATAAAAAGGCAAGAAGAGTTAAAACAACTAAATGATATTTTAATAAAATAAATATTGGTTATTTCTTAATAAGATAGATTATATTTTGTTTTTCTGCTTTATTTCTGTTTTAAATTTCTTGTTATTGCTTTTTTTCTTCGTTATATTCTATTTGCTGTTAACGTTGATCAAAGCTGTAAAAGTTTTTATCGATAATAACAGCAACACTCTTGGCATATTAGATTACTAAATGAGCTAAAGCTTGTACCTTTATCCGTGTACAACTGAGCTGATTTCAGGCAATATACGCCGCATAAATTTTGCTATCCATTAGACAATTGTCTGTAACAGCTAAGGCTGAATAATTGAGGAAAAACCATGTTTACACGTGATATGAATATTGCTGATTTTGACCCGGAACTTTATCAAGCGATGAGCAATGAGAAAGTTCGCCAAGAAGAGCACATCGAACTTATTGCTTCAGAAAATTACTGTAGCCCGCGTGTTCTTGAAGCACAAGGTTCTCAATTAACTAATAAATATGCTGAAGGTTACCCAGGCAAACGTTACTACGGTGGTTGTGAATTCGTAGATATCGCTGAGCAATTAGCCATAGACCGTGCAAAAGAATTATTTGGCGCAACTTACGCGAACGTGCAACCTCATGCTGGTTCTCAAGCTAATGCTGCAGTTTTTCAAGCGCTTGTTACTCCAGGTGGTAAAGTGTTAGGAATGAGTTTAGCGCACGGTGGTCATTTAACGCATGGTTCTCATGTTAGTTTTTCTGGCAAGTCTTACGAAGCATTTCAATACGGTCTTCACCCAGAAACAGGTGACATAGATTACGAAGAAATGGAACGTTTAGCACAAGAACATAAACCAGAAATGATCATTGGTGGTTTTTCTGCTTTCTCTGGTGTTGTTGATTGGGCACGTATGCGTAAAATCGCAGACGGTGTTGGCGCATACTTTTTCGTTGATATGGCTCATGTTGCTGGTTTAATTGCCGCCGGTTTATATCCAAACCCAGTGCCACATGCGCATGTTGTTACTACAACTACTCATAAAACATTAGCCGGTCCTCGTGGCGGTTTAATTATTTCGGGTTGTGATGATGAAGCTATCTATAAAAAATTAAACTCTGCTGTTTTCCCAGGTGGCCAAGGTGGCCCATTAATGCACATTATTGCAGCTAAAGCGGTTGCATTTAAAGAAGCATTAGAGCCTGAGTTTAAAGTTTATCAACAGAATGTTTTAGACAATGCTAAAGCTATGGTTGCTGTTCTTCAGGAACGCGGTTACAAAGTTGTTTCTAACGGCACTGAAAACCACTTATTGTTACTTGACTTAATTGATAAAGATATTACAGGTAAAGATGCTGATGCTGCATTAGGCCGTGCCCATATTACGGTAAATAAAAACTCAGTACCTAACGACCCACGTTCTCCGTTTGTAACTTCTGGTTTACGTTTAGGTACTCCGGCTATTACGCGTCGTGGTTTTGGCGTTGTTGAAACTCAAGCATTAACGGGTTGGATTTGTGATATTTTAGACGATATCAACAATGAACAGACGGTTACTGATGTTAAAGCCAGTGTTAAAGAACTTTGTTCACGCTTCCCTGTATACGCGTAAATTAAGCTAACGACTTTAGTGTCTTAAGCGATATAGCTGTGGCGCTTAAAGTCTAATGGGAAAAGCTATAAATAAGTTAATGTAACAATAGCTTAATTAGACTAAAATGGCCGCATTAGCGGCCATTATTGTTTCTGTCAATTAAACAGAGCTATGTGTCGAAAGTACCGAGTCCATTAAGATAAAAATATACTTATTGGGATTGGTATAACCTTTTTTGGAGCTTTCCATGTATTGTCCTTTTTGTAGAGCCTTAGATACCAAAGTCATTGACTCTCGTTTGGTCTCTGACGGTCATCAAGTTCGCCGTCGCCGCGAATGTCTAGCCTGTCATGAGCGCTACACTACCTTTGAAACTGCTGAGTTAGTTATGCCACGTATTATTAAAAATGATGGTTCACGTGAGCCTTTCAATGAAGATAAAATGCGTAATGGTTTAGTGCGAGCACTCGAAAAACGTCCGGTGAGTGTCGAGCAAGTCGAACTATCGATTAATAAAGTCAAATCAAAGCTACGTGCCACTGGTGAGCGAGAAGTATCGAGTGAGTTGCTTGGTAATATCATCATGGAACAATTAAAAGAATTAGATAAAGTCGCTTATGTGCGTTTTGCCTCGGTTTATCGCTCTTTTGAAGATATTCGCGAATTTAGTGAAGAAATTGCGCGCTTAGGTAATGAAAAATAGATGAAAGAATTTTCAGCTGAAGATTACCGTTTTATGCAACGGGCTATAATGCTTGCCAAACAAGGACATTATACCACCTCGCCTAATCCGCGCGTTGGTTGTGTTTTGGTAAAAGATGGTAAAATTGTCGGAGAAGGTTTTCATCAAAAAGCGGGTGAAGGCCATGCTGAAGTTAACGCGTTAGCAATGGCGGGTAAAAATGCGCAAGGTGCAACCGCTTATGTAACACTTGAGCCTTGTAGTCATTATGGGTTAACGCCACCCTGTGCTAAAGGACTTATTCTTGCCGGTATTAAACATGTCATAGCGGCGATGGTTGATCCAAATCCTAAAGTTGCTGGTAATGGTTTAAAAATGTTAGCACAAGCGGAAATATCTTCGCAACACGGTTTATTGAGACAAGCGGCTGAAGATTTAAATGTTGGTTTTATCAAACAAATGACCACAGGTTTGCCCTACGTCCGTTGTAAATTAGCGGCGAGTTTAGATGGAAAAACCGCGATGAAAAATGGTGAAAGTAAATGGATTACTTCGCCTCAAGCTCGACAAGATGTTCAGCGTTTACGCGCACAAAGTTGTGCGATTATCAGTGGTGCTGACAGTATATTAACCGATAATGCAAAAATGACGGTACGTTGGTCTGAGCTAGGGGAATTAAAAGATAGTTATCAAGAGGAAGACGTTAGGCAACCGATAAGAGTGATTATAGATACAAAAAATCGCTTAACGCCTAACTTAGCTTTATTTAATGAGCACAGCCCAATAATTTTAATTCGTCGTACCATTGAAAACATTCATCAATGGCCTCATTTTGTAAAGCAGGTGGTTTTACCTGTAGTCAATACATTAGCTAATGAACAACAGATTGACTTACATGCATTACTTCAATATTTAGCTAAGCTAAATTTAAATGATGTACTCATTGAGTCAGGTGCTCGATTAGCGGGTGCTTTTATTGAACAAAATTTAGTCGATGAATTGATTTTATATCAAGCCCCTAAATTGATGGGTGCAGACAGTAAAAGCTTAGTGAATATGACAAGCATTGAAAGCTTGAGCCAAGCAAAAGAACTAAATATAATTGATTTACGTATGATCGGCAAAGATATCCGTATTATTGCTAAACTTTTACCGTAAAATTTTAGTATGGTGTTGAGTTTTACTTGACCTAAAAATGACTTAAAGAGTGATTATGTTCACAGGAATAATTGAAGCAGTTGGTAGCATTCAAGCGATAAACATTACTGGACAGGGTGCAAGAATTGTTATTTCCACCGGTTTATTAGATATGAGTGATGTTAAATTAGGTGATTCAATAGCGACCAATGGCATTTGTTTAACCGTTGTCGCTTTTGACTCATCAACTTATAGTGCCGATGTTTCTAATGAAACCTTACAGCGTACTGGCTTTGTTGATTATCAAACAGGGCAGGCTGTTAATTTAGAAAAAGCCATGTTACCCACCACTCGTTTTGGCGGACATATGGTGTCTGGCCATGTCGATGCTGTGGTTGTAATAACCTCGATTGAACATAATGGTAATAGCCTAGAATACTGGCTTGAAATGCCAAGTGATTTAGCGCCATACATTGCCGAAAAAGGCTCTATCACAATTGACGGCACGAGCTTAACAGTTAACAGTGTCACCGATGATAAATTTCGTCTAACGATCGTTCCTCACACTAACGCGCAAACCATTATTGCTCAATATAAAGCGGGCACTAAAGTCAATTTAGAAGTTGACTTAATCGCCCGTTATATCGAAAGGCTATTAACAAAAAAAGCCGCTAGCACGGCCGAGCACCATAGTTCTGGTGTGACTCATGAACTATTAGCACGTAACGGTTTTATGAAGTAAACAAACAAGGTGGCGTTTGTATATCAAGCGCACTATTGTATTCCTCAAAATTATGAAAAAAAATTAAATAAAAGAGATGATCATGAATTTAAATACCCCACAAGAAATTATTGACGATATTGCTCAAGGTAAAATGGTCATTTTGATGGACGATGAAGACAGAGAAAATGAAGGTGACTTCATTATGGCTGCTGAAAAAGTAACCCCCGAAGCCATTAATTTTATGGCGACTCACGGTCGTGGTTTAATTTGTATGCCGATGACGGTTGAAAAATGCCAGCAGCTCAAGTTACCTTTGATGGTTGAAAAAAATGACGCTCAATTTAGCACTAATTTTACTGTGTCAATTGAGGCCGCTCAAGGAGTAACTACCGGGATTTCTGCTGGCGATCGTGCAACGACTGTATTAGCTGCTGTTGCCAAAGATGCTAATCATTTAAGTATTGTTCAGCCGGGGCATATTTTTCCATTAATAGCCAAAGATGGAGGTGTATTAAATCGCGCAGGCCATACGGAAGCTGGAACCGATTTAGCGCGTTTAGCGGGTTTAGAGCCTGCCGCCGTTATTGTTGAAATACTCAATGAAGACGGTACTATGGCGCGCCGCCCAGACTTAGAAATTATTGCTGAAAAGCATGATTTAAAGATGGGCACCATTGCCGACTTAATTGAATATAGAAATGCTAATGAGACCACTATTGAACGTGTCTCTCAATGTAAGTTACCAACAGCCTTTGGAGAATTCGATTTAACAGTATTTAAAGACACCATTGATGGACAGGCGCACTTTGCCCTAACTAAAGGTGAGATTAAAGCTGACGAACCAACACTAGTTCGTGTTCATCTAGAAAATACCTTTAGAGATTTATTATTTAGCCAACGTGAGAGTGTTGCTCAATGGCCAATGGCTAATGCTTTAGAAAAAATTGCCAAAGAAGGCGGTGTTTTAGTACTTTTAGGTAAGCATGAATCTACTGCGGAGTTAATTTCTCAAGTTGAAAAGTATGCAAAAATTGATGCGGGTGAAGTTGTTAATGAAATAAAGCGTCATGTTGGCTCTCGTAACGTTGGCGTAGGCTCACAAATCCTTTCTAACTTAGGTGTTAGTAAGATGCGCTTGTTAAGTTCACAAACTAAGTATCATTCGTTATCAGGATTTGGTCTTGAAGTTGTTGAATATATAGCGGAATAATTAACGTTAGTCCGAGTTTGTTCATCTATAGAAATATTTTTATAGATGAACATTTAAGCTTGTGATTACGTTAAAATTGATAGCGATAACTCACTGATATTTCTCTGCCTTTTCCTGGTACTTCACCGTTAAATACTCTTGGGTCGAAGACAACATAATCTTTATCCAGTAAATTTTGCGCAATTAATGAAAGTTGCTGTTTTTTATCAAGCTCATAAGTGACTTTACCTGAAATTAAAAAATACTGTTTTTGTATAAAACGGACATCATTAATTGGAGGTAGTGTTACTTCATCTCGCCAAATACCATTAACATTGAATTTCCATTGTCCTGACTTATAGCTTAAATTGGCGCTACCAAAGTGTTTAAAACTCTCGTTAATGGGGTCATCAAAGAGATGGGTGTAATTGATTGAAAAACGTAATTTTGGCGTTAATTCAACACTGGCACTGCTTTCCAAACCACTAATTTCCATATCAACATGGTTAACAAAAGTAAATTGTGCGTCGCCATCGTCAGGAACCTTATTTATAAAGTCTCGTAAATCATTATGAAAAAAGACCAGTTCACTGGAAAAATCATTATGTTGATATATCCAAACGAGCTCTGTTGTTTTGACAAACTCTGAGGATAAATTAGGGTTGCCGTTAGTCACACTGTCATTTGAATAAAGTTCGTTGTTTACCGGAGTACGAAATGACTCACCATATTGCAGTTTTAAGCTATGGTTTTTATTGGCTTGCCAAACGGCTGCGGCACGCGGTGACAGTTTATGATCAATATCTATCACATTGTCATACCTAGCCCCTAAAAATAAACTAATATTATTGGCGACTTGCCACTTGAGTTGACTGTAAATTCCATGCATTTCTTGGGCTTGGTTTAACGCTTTTGTTTCAGGCATCACAGCGATAGCGACAATTTTGTCGAGATAGTTTTCATCACTAACGATAATCCGCTCTTGCTGATAATCATAGTAAGTGACGGCGTTACCCGATTGAAATTGATTAGCGCGGCGATATTCAACCCCAGAATTGAGATGAATACGTGGATTAACTATCCAACTGTGATCTAGGTTTACATCGCTTGATTGAGTGCGCCAAAAGGGCCCCACCAAAAAATCATTTTCGATAAGGCCAGACTCTTTTGCTAAGGCCATCCCAGCAGACTTGATTTCAAAGAGGCTATAAGACGCCTTAATCTCTAGCTGATGCTTGTCATTGTGCCATATCTTACTTTTACCCGATATTGAAAAGCTTTCACTGGTGTGGATATTATCGACAGAATAGCCACCAAGATTAATAAATTCATCGAGTTCATTTTCGCTGTAGCGGATGTTAAGTTTATTATTTTTATAGTGTGCACCGAGTTCTAAATAGGTATTACTATAGGGGTCTTTAACTTGGCGATTCAATGGTGAGGTATATTGATGGCCATTAGACTTCTCAATCGAAATATTACTGTGTAAACGTAAGTTTTTAGAGAGCGACTTTTGCCAGCTAGAGGAAAGTTGCTGATAACCTTTTTCACCTATACTTACTTTAAGCTGCTTAACTGATTGTTGAGTAATTATATTTAACACACCTAAAAAAGCATTGCTGCCATAAAGCGCTGAGCCAGGACCTCGAATAACTTCAATACGTTCAATAATATCAATGGGAATATGGGGGGTATAAACGGAAGCTTTACCAAAGGAAACTTCATTAAGTCGTTCGCCATTGAGCATAACAAGAATATAACCATTGTCTAAATAAACGCCACGTGCATGTTCTTTCGGGACTGCTCCCACCCAATCACCACGAGTCATTTGAAAGCCAGGAACAAAATTCATCACATCATAGGCATTTTTCACCCCTAATGATTCAATATCAGTGCGTTCAAAGACCGTGATTGTTGAAGGTACTGTTAGAACAGTTTCTTCAGTTTTTGTCGCTAAACTAATACGTACTTGCATTAGTTCTTTTATGCTGAGATCAAAGATGTCTTTTTCAACGACAGCAGCAAAACTACTATTAAGGGGTACAATGAAAAGACAGCTAATAATCCAAACGAAAATTTTCATATAAATTAAAAAATTAATAGCTTTGTCATTAAATTAGTTGGTTCTCCCGTGCAATGCAAGCGAAAAGCGACATCACTTCAGCCACCAGCTAACTTTAGAAGTGAAAGTCGAGATTAAAGGCTAAATTTAGCTGTATTTTCAAAGTAAGCTAAAAGTTATATGGCTTTAGCCACTGGCTAGTTTTAGAAGCGATAGTAGAGATTAAAGCCTAAATTTAGTAACATTGCCTGTTCTATTTTAAGACTGTCAATCGCAAAGGTAACTGAAAGCCAGTCATTTTTATATTGGATTTCTGGGGCGGTATTTTCAATATCAAATGAAATCCGTGTTGATGAATTTTCGTGTGCGATATCGAATCCTAAATAATAAAAATTTTGCTCGCCCTGTCTTTTATAACGCGCTAGATAACTTATTTGCTCGCTGTGATGATAAAAACCGATAAAGCTTAATTGTTTAGGTAACTTAAACTGATGTTTGCTGGTTGTTTCTTTACCACGATAAACAGGTAAGTAGGCGACCCCGCCAACACTATTAATAAAAGTACCATCGGTATCTATGTTGCCCGCACTAAAGCCAGATTCGTCAACGGTAAAATGGTTATAGATATCTTTTAAGTCAGCGTTAATAGATAAGTATTGGTTTAGCTGCCAACGTAAATGAATATCAATCGTTATACCTGTGCCATCGGCATCCCAATCGTTACTGTTGCGGCGCTTTAAAAAATTATTGGCAGTATAAAACTCATCTAATTGTGCAATGGCAGATATATTGCCATTAAGATCACTAGCAAGGGTACCCGTTAAGTTAGACTCCCTCGTGACATTTAAGTCCCAATAACCGAGACGTATTTCACTACTAAAGTTTTCAAATTCATATTTATAGCCGATACGTAAACCATTACTACGCTGATGGAATAACTTTAATGCGATATGATATTTTTCTTGTGTGTCGAGTGCTAAATCGTTTTTGTCTAAATAGAATACTTTTGCTGTATCAGGATTTGAATAAACAAAATAATCATAGCGTTCTGCAACACTCAATGACAAGTGCTGCCAATAACTGCTCATACCCACTTCATTTTGTGTAAAACCGTCACTGGCATTTTTTTCTGGTGATTGTCGCCAGTTGTCAGTAATCAGTTGCTTAACGGGTAAAATATTACTAAATGATTGGCTTGTGGTAAATACTTCAATTTTTGTTGAAGCTTGAGAAAAAGTGGATAAAAATATCAATAGTAATAAAAATAAATAATTAACGTTCATTAACTTCCTTAAGTTCTAGCCGTGTTTTCCATGATATTTATTGTAGTTAAACACAGTTTAAGTTTAATAAAACAACTTAACTTATAAGTAAAAAAATACCAGTCACACACATGACTGGTATTTTATCTCTACTCTTTGTTTAGCTAATGATGGAGGTTATAATGTTTCGGTTGTTTCATCGGTAAATACAAACCAAATAACACCATCACGATCTTCTATATCAGCAACTTTAGTTGCTGAAGAACCTACTACAATACTACCAATAACATCGGATGTTGAATCTTCCACATCATTCATTATGAGTAATACACCTTCGCTGTTATTTACACTAAAAGAGCCTTCTTCATCAGTTTTCATATGGGCAACAAACTTACGCATATTCTCATCGCCAGGCAATTTGTAACTCATTTCAAGATCGAACTTACCGTCATCAAAAGCGGTACGTTGACCTGATAGCATTAAGTTTACTTGGTAATCACCTAAAGTTGCTTCTAATGAGAGCGCAGCACTTAAATCTAAGAAAACATCTTCGTTTTCTAATGATTCATCACTATCTGGATGCGTGTTAACACCAGAAAAGGTTGTACTACCTATAACTATTGAAGCAATATCTTCGGTTGATAGTTCTGCTTCCACTGAACCTACACCGTCGATATATGTTGTTAAGTAAGATCCTCTTCCATTCACTATAAACTGCTTATAAGCTTCTAAAGCATTTGTTGTTGAAAAAGGATTAAAAGGTATCTGCCAATGAAGTTCAGCACTCTCCCAAGTATCAAATGCATAAAAAGGATTCTCTATTAAAGCGATACCATCTTCATCAACTAATACGCCTTCTTCATTGATGTAATCGCTATATGTGTATGATTGAGTAAAGTAATCAGCTAAACCATCATTATTTTCATCAATAGGAGTGATTCGAACTAATAGATAAAACTCATCGTCTATACCAAAAGAAGCGTGTCGGTTTATTAATAGCTCTTCTACATCTAAATCAACATCATTCGTTGAAAAAGTTCTTATATCTGTAACCTCGTCTCCGATATTACTTGTTACATGGCGAGTAAAGGTAAAGTTAGCCGTGTTCGTATAATCAACACCATAGACTCGAGTATAAGTATCGTCTTTTACAGTAACTGTGTTGCTGTCATCACTCACCGTTATTGTAAATACATCTTCAATTGGCAAACTCGAAGTAATATTTGCAGCAATTACTGTGACCCCCCCTTCAGCGATTGCAGAATAATCATTATCGCTAAAGAAAACTGATGCACGAGCACCTGTCGTTAAGTTAGTTTCAAGTTCATTACGTTCAAATGCTTTAATCTCAAATATAAATGCATCTGCTGCATTCGCTATTGAAGCGGGATACATTCTATGTGCTTCCATTAACTCTTCAAATGTATCATAGCTACTTGAGCCCCATTCAGGTGTTACTAAATCATGAACTTCACCCTCATTATTAACTAAAGCGTAATCGTCATTGATTATAGAACCCGAATAGCCTTTCCAAGTGTAACTATCAGCAACGCCATCACCATTATCATCATTTGGAGTAACTGTTTCGAAGAAAGCCCATTCGTCTAAATTGGTTGCAGTATCAAAGCCAGCCATTGTGCCATATGTTCGAGGAATTCGTGTTGTAGTGTTGACTCGATGTGGTGTTTCAGTAGATTGATCTGGATTCCAAATTGTTTCTTCGCTACTCCAAGCACCTTGTGTGTCATGAGAGGTAAAAACAAAAGTATAATCGACAGGTTGAGACATTAACTCTGAAGATATTGCATTCAGAGTGTTTTTATCATCAGATACGGTAATCGTATACATATCGGCAACCGGAGCGCCAATGTATTTAAATTCAGGAGCTTCGTAATTTTCTAAGTTTTTAATGTTAACAGTTAAAGTTGCTCTAATTAAGTTACCTTCTAACGAGCTAAACCCACCACTTAAGGTTAGCATTTCTGGAAGAATATTAGTTTCGGTACTCTTTAAGTATCGATCAACTTCACGCACAGGGTTACCATTTTCATCCCTAATAATTATGTAATTTTCATCTCTTGCATATTGTTCAACTGCATCTAAAACATGTGATTTAACCGGCTTTAGCTTAGTTTTAATCATGCCAGTAAAAGCGACGGGGTCTATTACTGTATCACTTGCTTTTTGTTCTAAGATAACTTCAAGCGATAACTCACCAGAGGTTATTTCTCCTGCGTAGGTATCATCTTCAAGTAAGGTTCGAGTGATCGCACTATCAAGGTTAACTTTTGCGAAGCTACCTTGAGTTAACGATAGCATGGCACCCGCTGATTCAATTGAACCATCAAGGTTTAAAACAATGCTCAAGCCGTCTTCAGCAAAAACAGCAGAAGCATTTAAGCTGATTTTTTCACTACCTGAAGTGGCACTGATTTTAAATAATATGCCGCCATTAGCCGTTTCTTCATCAAGCGTTATAGAACCTACCGCACCATCAATACTCAAAAATGGGCCTATTGGGAAGGTTCCCTCCGTAATGGTGCCTGCTTCATACCTTATGCCCATTTCTGATAAGGCGTCGGTAACGTCTGCTAGTAATAAAAAGCTCGCTGCTTCAGCCTCAACCATTAAACCAGCACTATCAATGAGTTCGATGTACTTGTCGCCTTCGGTAGTTACACCGGTATTGGCTTCTTTACCCACTTCAAATAGATGACTAAAGAGACGCACATCAGCAACCATAGCTTTTGCTTTAGCAATAGCATCACCTGTTGTTGGTACTTCCGTTTCAGGCTCACTGCGGCCATCTTCATCTTCATTGGCCTCTTCATATTCTGATTGATTTTCTAAGGTGATTTCTTGTTGGTCAAGCTCGCCCAGTATTTCACTGTTATCTTGGCTTGATAATATTGGATCTGCAGCTATCGCTTGAGCTGCAGCAGCTGCGACATCGCCAGCACTATCAAGAACTTCAACTAAAGACAGTTCAAAACCTTCATCGTTATCATCTTGATGTACCAGTAATGCGCCATTGTGTTCGACTATATCTTCAATAACATCGGCTAATCTATTTGATAGAACACCCGTAGCATTTTCTTGGCCGGCAAACAAAACAGACATAATGCCAGCATTGATCAAGCCGTAGCGTAACTCATTAACATTATCTTCACCTGCAACACTGGCTGCATTTTCGACAGCCGTTGGCTCAAGTGCCGTTAAACTGCCCATAATATTAAAAGCATTGGCAATAATAGAAGAGTGCGCTTGTATTGTTGTTTCACTAACTCCGCTTTCATCGGCTTCTATAAGTGCTGCGGCTAAATGGGTGAGAGCTGATATATTTACATTTGCGGTCCCTGCATTATCACTCCCTACGGTTGAAATCGCTGATAAGACTAAGGTTGGATCAACAGTGGCTAGTGCTATTGGGGCGCCATGGGCTAATTGACCACAACCTGCAGGAGCATCACATATCATCGTGGTGTTTTCACCTACAGATAATTCTACTTTGATAGCGCCGTCGTAATCTAAAAGAGTAATGGTATAGCTGCCATCATCTTCAGTAATAATTGAAGATGCAGCTAACTCGTCATCTTCAAGTTTAACCGCTTTTCCGTCAACGTATTTATAAACAGTAACCACAGCGTTTGCTATTGTGCCTTTTATCGCTTTACCTTTGACAACGGTTTGTATGAGGACTGGAGCAGGTGGTGGTGCTATTGTAGGGGGTTTAGTACTAGAGCTACTGGAGCCACCACAAGCGGTGAGGGCTGAAATTAGCGCAAGAGAAATAATATTTTGAGTGAATTTCATTAAATAATCCTTATTCATATATGAGAAATATATCACGTATATTATTTAAGCAGATAAAGACAAGTTTTTAAAGAAAAAATAATAATTAGTCGTAACAATCTAAGAATAATTAGAAGGAAAGAGAAGGGGGGATAAAGATTAAGTCACTAATAATTAACTATTATTAGTGACTTTTGGTGGGCGTTTTAACAATATTTAGCGTTCAATAAAATGGGTTATTTTATCAATAATACCTTTACTATCTAAACCAAGCTCTTGATGAATCTCTTGTTGGGTACCATGCTTGATAAAGGTATCAGGTAAGCCAATATTTAATATTTTAATCGCAACACCTTGGCTTAGTATATATTCATTGACTGCTGAACCTGCGCCACCTGCAATTGCATTATCTTCAACGGTCACAATAACACTATGGCTTTTTACAATGTGGTCGATAAGTGTTACATCAAGCGGTTTTATAAAACGCATATCAATGAGCGTAGTATTTAATTGTTGAGCCGCTACTTTGGCTTCATCAAAAGTACTACCAAAGTTTAAAATGGCAACCTTCGGCTCAGCACTATCAGTGGTTGTTTCTAAAATAGTTTTTGCTTTACCTATTTCAATTGTCTCGCTGATGTCAGGTAAAGGCGCACCATTGCCTGACCCTCTTGGATAACGAACAGCCGCAGGACCATCATGCTTAAAACCCGTGCTAAGCATCAATTGACATTCTCTTTCATCCGATGGCGCCATAATAACAATATTTGGAACACAACGCATAAAGCTTAAATCAAACGAGCCTTGATGAGTTGGCCCGTCTGCGCCAACAATGCCGGCTCGGTCAATCGCGAACAAAACGGGTAAGTTTTGGATCGCCACATCATGAATGAATTGATCGTAACCACGCTGTAAAAAGCTTGAATAAATAGCGACTACCGGTTTTTTACCGCCAATAGCGAGACCCGCAGCAAAAGTTACCGCGTGTTGTTCTGCAATCGCGACATCAAAGTACTGCTTAGGAAAGCGCTGACTAAATTCAACCATGCCAGAGCCTTCACCCATGGCAGGTGTGATGGCTATTAGTGAATCATTATTTTCTGCTGTTCTGCAGAGCCAATCGCCAAATATTTTTGAATAAGTGGGTAAACATGGCTTACTCTTTGGCAAACTCGTTTGTGCGGGATCAAATTTAGGGACAGCATGATATTTTATCGGGTCTTGCTCTGCTGCGTGATAACCTTTGCCTTTTTTCGTGGCAATATGAAGGATTTGAGGCCCTTTTAAGTTACGCATATTAGTAATGGTATCAACCAAACCATTGACATCATGACCGTCGATAGGGCCAATGTAATTAAAGCCTAACTCTTCAAAAAAGGTACTGGGTACAACCATGCCTTTTAAATGTTCTTCTGCACGACTTGCTAATTCTTTAATAGGTGGAATACCCTTTAGTATGCGCTTACCACCCTCGCGTATTCCTGTATATATACTGCCAGATAACAATCGAGCAAAGTGATTATTCAATGCACCAACATTTTCTGAAATTGACATTTCATTGTCATTTAAAATAACCAGCATATCGCTTTTAATATCACCAGCATGATTTAACGCTTCAAAAGCCATACCTGCTGTCATTGCGCCGTCACCAATAACAGCAACAACTTTACGATTTTTTGCTTCTTGTTCTGCAGCAACAGCCATACCTAGTGCCGCAGAGATAGACGTGCTTGAATGGCCAACACTTAATACATCATATTCACTTTCTTCACGCCACGGAAAAGGGTGCAAACCATCTTTTTGACGAATAGTATGCAGTTGATCGCGCCGACCCGTTAAAATTTTATGTGGATAAGCTTGATGGCCAACATCCCATATAAGGTGATCAAAAGGCGTTTTATAAACATAATGTAATGCGACCGTTAATTCTATTGTGCCTAAACCAGAAGCAAAATGGCCACTACTTTTACTTACAGAACTTAATAAGTAACTACGCAGTTCTGTACTGGCCTGAATTAGCTGGCTTTTATTTAACATGCGCAGATCGTCAGGAGAATTTATATTGGCCAATAAAGGGTAGTCGGCAAGATTTATAGTCATATTTATTTTGTTTATTCTTTAAATTGCAAGAGCAAGATCAATGAGCGCGTTTGATAATAAACGTCGCAAATTGAGCTAAGTTATCTGTATTGTAGGGTAAAGTTGCTAAAGCTTGAAGTGCTTGTTGATATAAGTTGTCAGCTTTTTGCTGAGCGCCCTGTAAACCTAATAGCGCAGGGTAGGTACTTTTATTAGAGGAAACGTCTGAACCTGCTGGTTTTCCTAGTTCTTCTTCACTAGAAATAATATCAATTATATCATCGCGCACTTGATAGGCTAAACCAATATGATCAGCATAAATGGCGAGTTGGTGCTTTTCATCGGCAGAAATATCGTTACTTAACTCTGTAACCATGGTCACAGAAGCTTTTAACAACGCACCTGTTTTTAGTGAATGTAGTTTTTCTAGTTCAGCTAAAGTGATCACTTTATCGGTCGCAGAAATATCAAGTGCTTGTCCACCGCACATGCCTTGGTAACCTGAAGCATTGACTAATTGACGGATTAAGCTAATACGTTTTGATTCAACCGCGGCGCTAAAGTTATGATTAACTAAAATATCAAAGGCAAGTGTCTGTAAACTATCACCTGCTAAAATAGCGGTCGCTTCATCAAACGCTTTATGACAAGTTGGTTGCCCACGACGTAAATCATCATCATCCATCGAAGGTAAGTCATCATGAATTAATGAAAAAGCATGGATACATTCTAATGCTGCCGCAATACCGTCAACGTCAGATAATTCAAGTCCCAGTGCATCACCGGTAATATAACTTAAATAAGGACGCATACGCTTACCACCAATTAATAAGCCGTATTGCATTGCTGATAGCAATTTTTGATCATTTATTTCATAAGCGGCTAATTTGTCGGCAAGGTATTCATTAATGCGCGTTTGATAAAAGTCGAGTTGGTATAATTGGGTCACTAATTACTACCCAAACTTTCTGAGTCAACTTCGTTTTCAAAATCTTCAAGTTGGGCTTTACCATTTTTAGTCAGTAAAATTTGAATTTTTTGTTCAGCATTTTTTAACTTTTCTTGACTGGCTTGGCTGAGATTTAAGCCGCGCTCAAAAAGGGTCATTGAATCTTCTAAACTCAATGCTCCTTGTTCTAAATTCTGAACAATAGTTTCAAGTTCTAAGAGTGATTCTTCAAAGCTTAAGTTTTCTATTTTTTTCTTAGCCATCATCGAGAGTTCAGTGATTAAATATCTAGGCGCAAATTTATACCAAACGCCTTAATTAATCAATAAACTTCAAATGCTTTTGCCCCTTAATGACTATCATATACTTTCTATTGTCGGTCATTCTATGACTATATTGGCGCTTATATTTATCGTTAAAGCGCTGCGGTTAACGATAACTAGATAAATATAAATTGGGTAAGCTTAAATATGGCGAATTTAGTTGGCAGTATTAACTGTCTCTGGGCTATACGTTGTTAAAGATATTGAACAATTATTTTGTTCAGCAAAGTTAACCTTAAAAATAGCGACTAATTACTTAAGTTATTGACAATATGGGCGATAATAAACTTATAGAACCGTAAGCCATTCATATGCAGTTTTAACTGCGCGCTTTGGATGGTTACGGTTAAATCACGAGTGTGGATAAGAATATAAGTATTCGCGTATCGTAATACCTTAATGTATTATCAAATAATACGACTATCCGTATCATTTTTTTGTGGAGACTTTTTTGTGGATATAGCAACAATATTAGGTGTAGTAGGCGCAATAGGTTTACTCATTATGGCAATGATGCTGTCTGGTGATATCGGCATGTTTATTGACGTTCAGTCAGTTATTATTGTTTTTGGTGGTTCAATATTTGTTGTTTTATCTAACTATAATCTTGGTCAGTTTTTTGGAATTGGGAAAATTATAGGTAAGGCTTTTATGTTTAAAATTGAACAGCCTGACGACCTTATTGAAAAATCAGTTGAAATGGCTGACGCCGCTCGTAAAGGGGGGTTTTTGGCTTTAGAAGAAGCAGAGATAACTAACGGCTTTATGCAAAAAGGGGTCGATATGTTGGTCGATGGCCACGATGCAGATGTAGTACGTGGCACACTAAAAAAAGATATTGAGCTTACTGCTGAACGCCATGAAACAGGCGTAGGTATGATGATGGCACTTGCTGATGTGGCACCCGCGATGGGCATGATTGGCACCTTAATTGGTTTGGTTGCGATGTTATCAAACATGGATGACCCCAAATCTATTGGTCCAGCTATGGCGGTTGCACTACTAACAACCCTATATGGAGCATTCCTCGCTAACGTTATTGCCATTCCTATAGCGTCAAAACTCAGGCTTCGCCTTGCTGAAGAAAAAATGAACCAGGAGCTTATTCTTGACGCTATTCTGGGTATTCAAGACGGACAAAATCCACGTGTCATCGAAGGGTTACTTAAAAACTATCTTGCTGAAGGTAAACGTGCTGTAAATACCACAGAAGAAGAGTAACGGGAGTAATTTATGGCTGAAAAATGTAAATGTCCACCTCCGGGGCTTCCCGCTTGGATGGGTACTTTTGCTGACTTAATGTCACTATTGATGTGCTTTTTCGTTTTGCTGTTATCTTTTTCTGAAATGGATGTTTTAAAGTTTAAACAAATTGCAGGTTCGATGAAGTTTGCGTTTGGTGTACAAAATAAGATTGAAGTAAAAGATATTCCTAAAGGCACCAGTATTATTGCGCAAGAATTTCGCCCGGGTAAACCTGAGCCAACACCTATAGAAGTTATTCAACAGCAAACCATGGAAATGACCCAACAGATGCTAGAGTTTCAAGCAGGTGATGAAACCTCTGCTGGTGGTCGACAAGAACAACGAGGTACAGAACGTGGTGGACAATCACAAAGTACTGCAGATGAAATGTCAGCCCAAGCAATGCAAAAGGCCCAAGACGAATTAGAGCAGGCTTCGCAAGAGCAAGTAAATGAATTAGTTAAAAAAATTGCTGATCAATTAGAACAACAAATTCAAGATGGTGCCATAGAGCTTGAATCTCTCGGACAACAAGTGATTATTCGTATTCGTGAAAATGGTTCTTTTCCTTCGGGTTCTGCTTTTTTACAACCACAGTTTCGCCCTATTATTAGAGAAATAGGTGAGCTACTCAACACGGTTCCGGGTGAAATTATGGTTTCTGCACACACAGATGATCGCGGTATTAGTTCAGAGTTATTTTCTTCAAATTGGGATTTATCAAGTAAACGAGCTGTCGCTATTGCTCATGAATTAATTAAAGTCCCTGAGTTTGACCAGTCACGTTTACTGGTTGTTGGTCATGCCGATACAAGACCGGTAGTGCCTAATACTAACGCGCTAAATCGCAGAAGAAACCGTCGTGTTGAGATTTCAATTAACCAAGGTAAAGCAAAGGAAACCGAACCTGTTTCTATTATTAAATAATAAATTAAGCCGATAAATTCAACTATCGTGATGGCGTTAAGTGATAAACCCCCGTTTATTGCTTAGCGTACATTTTTCAACTTACTCTTCATTTCAACTTACTCTTTATTTCAATTTCGTGTATAATTCGCGCCATTATTTTTGTCGGCCGATTATGGCCTTTAGTCTAGTTTTATATTTAGGGTCGTTTGTTCATGAAATTCATCGTAAAACTCCAATCTGAAATTGCTGTAAAGAGTCGCCCGGTTCGTAAGCGCTTTACTAAAATTTTAGAATCCAGCATTAAAAATGTTTTACGACGTGTTGATGAGCAAATTACCACTCAGGCAAACTGGGATAATATAGAGGTTAATACTAAAAATAACTGTCCTAAAAATCGTTTGGCACTTATTGATACCTTAAAATGTGTGCCGGGCATCGCTCATTTTCTTGAAGTTCAACAAACAACCTATACAGATGTGCATAACATTTTTGAAAAAACATTAGCAGCACACGAAAAGACAATTGAAAATAAAACGTTTTGTGTAAGAGCTAAACGAATTGGAACACACGACTTCAATTCCTTACAAGTTGAACAATATGTTGGCGGTGGTTTAAACGAGCACGTTGAATCCGCTAAAGTTAAATTGAAAAAACCTGATGTAACTATTCGATTAGAAATAAAAGATGAATACTTATTTATTGTCACAGAACGACATCAAGGACTAGGTGGTTTCCCAATAGCAAGCCAAGAAGATGTTTTATCATTAATGTCAGGTGGTTTTGATTCGGGTGTATCAAGTTTTCAAATGATCAGAAAGGGTGCTCGTACTCATTACTGTTTCTTTAACTTGGGTGGCGCTGCGCATGAAGTTGGCGTAAAACAAGTGAGTTACTACTTATGGAATAAATTCGGTGCATCACACAAAGTAAAGTTCTTTTCGGTTGATTTTGAACCGGTTGTTGCTGAAATTTTAGAAAATGTTGAAAACGGTCAAATGGGCGTTATTCTAAAACGTATGATGATGCGTGCTGCTGCGAAAATAGCGAAAAGAGCGAATATAGAATCTTTAGTTACGGGTGAAGCGTTAGGTCAAGTATCTAGCCAGACATTAACTAATTTAAATGTGATAGACCGAGTTACTGATACGTTAATTCTCCGTCCATTAGTCGCTTATGATAAACAAGATATTATTGATATCGCCCGTAAAATTGGTACTGAAGACTTTGCTAAAACTATTCCGGAATATTGTGGTGTAATATCAAAGCGCCCAACCATTAAAGCGGTATTATCTAAAATTGAAGCAGAAGAAGAAAACTTTGATTTTGATGTTTTAGACAAGGTTGTTGAAGCAACGCGTATGTACGATATACGTGATATTGGTAAAGAAAGTGAAGAAGAAATTCATGCAGTTGATACAGTAGACGATCTTCCTAGCGATTCAATCGTTATTGACATTAGAAGCCCTGATGAAGAAGACGAAAATCCTCTAGAACTTGAAAACGTCAACGTTGTTCATATTCCTTTTTATAAGCTATCTAATAAGTTTAGTGAGCTAGAGCAAGACAAAGAATATTTACTGTATTGTGATCAAGGTATAATGAGTAAGCTACAAGCACTTTACTTAATTGGTGAAGGCTATAAGAACGTTAAAGTTTACCGTCCTTAATATGACTCGTTAACTCGGGTCAATATTTATCCTCAAGTGCTTTAACAGCTAACCATAGTTGAGTATTTATCGCTGTGGTTAGTTTATGTTTCTCCCCTAAACGGTGAATGTAACCGTTGATATACTCTATTTCTGTACGACGTTTATTACGCACATCAGCGCGCATCGAAGAGGTGTTTCTATTGGTGCTTTTAGCAACATTATGGATTAGCTGTCGTAATAAAATTTCACTTAATATTACGCCTTCCTTCGTCGCTACAGCAACGACTTCACTGATAATATCTTCGGTCATTCTTTGGTAAGCTTTTTGATTTACTTCACCATTTTCAATGTCGTTTAGTGCTGAAATAGGGTTGATCACACAGTTAATGGCTAGCTTTTTCCATTGCGCTTGTTGAATGTTTTCTTGCCAGCTAAGCTGTTTCAGGCTTTTATTAAGGTGTTCTAACAATTGCTTTTGCTTTATTGAGTCCAGCGTCCCATAAATAATACCCAGATCGCTATGGCCCATACCTGTATGTTTAACATGATAAGGGGCGACTTTTTTAGCGCCTTGCGTAAGTAACAAAGCCAATAAACATTGTGATGGTTTAAGTCGTGGGCTAATTTCTTCGAGAGTTCCTAAACCATTGTGGGTAAGAATAATAACTGCATCGTCACTGATTAAATGATCAACAGCTTTCAACGCCTCGGTGACTTGATAAGATTTTACACAAAAAATTATAACGTCAGCACTGGCTATTAATTGGTTATCAGCCATTGTAAATGGAAAGCTTTTTGCAATATCATTCATTTCACTAAAAAGGTAATCAGATAATGTTGTTGGCGTTGACGGCCACAATGACACTAAGTTATCACCTTGTTGGTTAATTATCGCTTGAGAAAGCCGATGATAACAAAGTAAACCTATTGCACCTTGGCCAACAATAACAATATTCATCTTATCTTTTTATGCCTTTGGGCTGTTGATAAAGTAAAAAAATCCACTGAAGAACAGCAAAGAAAGATATGCCTACAACATCAGCGACAAAGTCAAAAAATTCCCCACTGCGAAAGCCTAAGTAATACTGGCTTAATTCAGTCAATGCACTATAAAAAAATAAACAAATAACCGTATTGATTAAAGGTAGTTTCATCAAACCGACTAAAATCCAAGTCAGACCAAAAAAACCAATAACATGGCCAATAGTATCTATTTGTATTTTATTAATAACGGTGGTTTTTAAATCGTCAGGGATCAAAAAAATCAGTGCTAATACCAGTAAAAAAACTAATATAATTAGTAGTTGAATGTAACGTTTCATTAAAGGGTAATTTTATGAAGTCATTAGTTTAGAATTATTCATCATAACATGTGAAAATAGCGGTTGCGATCACCTTTACCCGCTAGTGGTAATCTTGCTAAGATTGCCAACACTTAAATTATTGAATTATCGAAAGGTCAAGATCATGCCCTCAATGGATATCGTTTCCGAAATTAATTTGGAAGAAGTAAGAAATGCAACTGAAAACTGCAAGAGAGAATTAGAAACGCGTTTTGATTTTCGTGGTGTTGAAGCGAGCATTGAATGGAAAAAGCCCAATGTGGTAATAAAAGCTGAAGGTGACTTTCAAATAAAACAACTGGTAGATATGGTGCGCGTGCAGTTGGCAAAGCGTAATATCGATGCTAAAGCCCTGACCCTTTCTAATACTGAGCATACAGGTAGAACCTTCACTCAAAATCTTTCATTTAAAGAAGGTATTGAGCAGCCTATCGCTAAAAAAGTCATTAAGTTAATTAAAGACAGTAAGTTAAAAGTACAAGCGGGCATTCAAGGCGATCAAGTACGAGTGACTGGTAAAAAACGTGATGATTTACAAGCGGTCATGCAATTAATTCGTGAAGGCGATCTAGAGCAATCTTTTCAGTTTAATAACTTTCGCGACTAATACAGCGCTTTCTTAATACGTTCAGTCTTTGAAGGGTGAATATCTTAATACTAAAAAACAGCACTATCGGTGCTGTTTTTTTATACGTTTACTTTTTGTTTTACCCGGTAAGTAATCTTATCTTTACAAGTACACGATGATTTTAGTGACAAATTGCTTACCTTTAGACAATTAACGCTGTTGTTTTGATGACACATTAAGTAGATTAACCGCATTCTAATAATAATAAAGATTACGTTTAATGAGTGTTTCAAGAGGTGGGTTTAGTTCTCGGATTGGTTTTATCATGGCAGCGGCAGGTTCCGCTGTTGGTTTAGGCAATATTTGGGGATTCCCAACACAAACAGCAAGTAATGGTGGTGCTGCTTTTGTTTTAGTTTATTTAGTTTTAGCCTTTTGCTTAGCTTACCCTGCATTTATGGCCGAATTATTGATAGGCCGATACGGGCAAGCGAATGCAGTTAGCTCGTTAGAAAAAATGTCACGCAGTCTTTGGCAGAAAAAATTCGCCTTCTTTGTTGGTTTTGGAGGCATAGTTTGTGCGGCACTTATTCTTAGTTTCTATGGGATTCTAGCTGGCTGGATGATGTCTTATGCCGTTGAACCCGTTTTAACCTTTGTTGGTTTAAGTGATGCAGCGCAATGGGTTATTTCACAATCTTTGTGGCGTAATTTAGGCTTTACCGCCTTATTCATGGTCTTGACCGTTTTTATTATTCGCCATGGCGTTGAAGATGGTATTGAAAAATGGTCAAAACGTTTAATGCCAATGTTGATCGGTTTATTAATACTGTTAATTATTTATGTTGTTACCTTAGATGGTGCAGCTGAGGGATTAAATGCTTATTTGAACCCTGATTTTTCCCGTGTATTTGAAGCTGATTTATTAATTAGCGCATTAGGGCAAGCCTTCTTCTCTTTGTCACTAGGCACCAGTGTGATGATTATTTATGGTTCATATATTTCTAAAAAAGAGAATTTAATTACCCTAGGTGCACAAGTCACGCTTATTGATGTGTCTATCGCATTCCTAGCCGGCTTATTAATTATTCCTGCTATGTATGTTGCTCAAGCGCAAGGCGTGGCGATATTTGCTGATGATGGCAGTTTAATCAATGGTTCAAGTCTGGTCTTTACTGTCTTACCCAGTTTATTTGAAAGCATGGGTAATGTGGGCAGTTTTGTCGCTTTTGCTTTCTTCTTATTAATGTCTATTGCCGCTTTAACATCTTCTATTTCAATGCTTGAAGGACCGGTATCTTACGTGGTTGAGCGTCATGACCTTCCAAGAGAAAAAGCGACCACCTTAATTGGTATTGGTATTTTCTTATTGAGCGTGGTTATCGTTTTAAATATTGAAACTATGCTCGATTTTGTTGCCATTTCTGCTACGCAATATGGGCAACCTATTATAGCGATGCTATGTTGTGTTTTTGTTGGCTGGATTTGGCATAGAAATGATGTGCTTATGGAGCTTAAGCAAGGTCATGATAGTGCAGAGCATAGTGTGTTTTGGAAAATTTGGCCTTGGTATACCAAGTTTGTTTGTCCAACAGCGATAGGTGTCGTGTTTATTCATTCATTAAATCTTTTTTAAAACAGTAGAGTTTAAAAATGAACATAAAAAAAGCGAGCTTAGCTCGCTTTTTTTATGTTCACAGTCTCAGTGAATTGGTTAGGATGACTATGCGTTAGTAAGTGGGATGGTGTTTTTCTTTCACCTTTGTCGTCATGCTGAATTTATTTCAGTATCAGGATGACGAAGTCTTGGCCTAGATGACGCGTTCAGTAGTGGACGTTGCTAGCTTATATTTGGCCAAGTAAGTGACCAAGGGGTCTTAATGGCCTCTAATTGTTGTTGGCAAGATTCACTTAAATATTTCTCTCCAGAAGATGGGCAAAGTACAAATTGATATTTTTCCCCATCTAAAGTGAAGCTCAGCGCGTATGCATGTAAATAACCACGTTGCTCTTGATAAGCGTCTTGCGTTGCGTAAAGTGGATCACCGAGTATTGGAGAGCCAATACTGGATAAGGCAACACGTAGTTGGTGGGTTTTACCACTTCGCGGTTTTAATAAATACAAACGCTGACCATCGCTAAGTGAATACGACAAAAACTGTGTAATCGCGGGGTTGACTTGTGTTCGTAGTAATTTCCACATGCCTCGGCGACTTTTTTCCATATCGCCTTTAATCAAACCTTGTTTTTTCTTAGGTTTTTTATCACTGATCGCCAGGTAATATTTTTCAATCTTATGTTGTTCAAATAACGTTTGAAACTGTTGCGTAGTCGCTAAGTTTTTTGCAAAAATCATTAAACCTGAAGTCATTTTATCAAGGCGATGCACCGGGAATAAATCATCAAATTTACCTTGCGCTTTTCCCTGTTTTTTAACTTGGTTGAAAAAACCTTGCTCAAGGTCGCCTTCATCATGGAAGTTAACATCGGCCGGTTTCTCTACAATAATAAAATTATTGTGTTCAAAAATTATATTAATCGATTGCACTTATGAAAGCCCTAATCCTACGAAGATATAAAGAATAATTGTGAGCACAGCACCAAATAATGCATAAGGTAATTGTGTCTTAACATGTTCGAAATGATCACAACCACTGGCGATGGATGCAACCACGGTAGTATCAGAAATAGGAGAGGCGTGGTCGCCAAATACGCCACCACCTAACACTGCTGCGACTAAAAATTCTATGGGTAACCCACTCTGTTGAGCGATAGGTACAGCAATAGGCACCAATATAGCAAAAGTCCCCCAAGAGGTTCCTGTTGCAAAAGCCATTAACGCCGCGGCAATAAAAATAACGGGTGCCATTAAAAATAACGGCAGTTCAACATTAAATAATTCACTGACATAAATACCTGTGCCCAAACCTTTTATTGCGTCACCAAAAGCAAATGACAAGACTAAAATGGCAACAGCAGGAAACATATGTTTAATGCCTGCAGCTGAGCTGAGGGTTATTTCTTTAACACTAAGGAGTTTATTCAAGGTAATTAATAGCACTAATAAAATAAAAGCGCTGATGATTGACCAAAATACAGCAAATGAGCCTGAGCCACGGCGTATGTCGCCATCACCTGTTATCCACAATAAAATTAGGGTCAGTGCTAATAACGTTAATAAAGGCAACCACATGATATAGGCTGGCGCTATTTGTTTTACAGTATCTTGTTGCTGGTCGGTTACCAAAGACTCTGCTCTTTTCATTGGACCATAAATTTTTCCGCTGTAGGCGGTATAAAAAGCCAATGAAATAGCGATTATTGCGTAAAAATTATAACTAACAGTACCGATTAGAACACCCACTGAGTCGGCAAGTTGATAATCATCAAGTAACCCTAATACATAAGCACCCCAGCCGTTTACTAATAATAAAATGCTTACTGGCGCGCAAGTTGAGTCAATTAGGTAGGCTAGCTTTGCGCGGCTCATTTTATATTTATCAAAGAGTTTCTGACTAGCCATACCAGCAGTAAACATACTTAAATTAGTATCGGTAAAAATACTGGTACCAATAATTGTCGGCAGCATACTCGCTTGTCGAGCGTTTTTGACTAAATTTAATGAGGACAGTTTTTCGATAAAACCATTAACCGCGCCTGATTTATTCATTAGGGTTACTAACGCGCCAATTAATAAACTAAAACTAACGATATAAAGGTTACTGGTAGAAGTGAATATACCACCAATCGCCAAAAAACCATCGGTTAAGCCCGTTATTATTTGCCAGTTTGTCGACATTATACTTGCTAAAATTAAACCGCAGAATAAAGCTAGTAGAGCGTTTTTTCGCCAAATGGCAATCACAATAGCAACAAGTGGAGGAAGTAATGATAAAGGACTGTCTTGCATGATTTTAACTATTTTCTTATTATTATCTTATAAGGCACTTTACCGTAAGCGCTAATGTTTAGAAACTGCTTTGTAAGAGATTCATACAAATTTGATTAGTTTTATTTTGAAAATAAAACTAGCGTATTACGGTCTAGTGCTTTTAGAAAATGAATGTTTATTTTGAGGATGTCACTTAAGATTGATTTTTAATACGATAAAGTATTGAAAAGTTAATTATTACCCTCAAATAGTCAATAGCAGCTACGCTTAATGTATTAGGGATTATTTTTGAAACTTTCTTTTGATGACTATGTAATGGCATTTAGCCAAGATGAACATTTATCTTCCTTAACAGGCATTGGGCGAGGCATAGAACGAGAAGGCTTACGCGTTTTACCTGAAGGACGTTTGTCATTAGCCCCCCACCATAAAAGCTTAGGCGCTGCGTTAACACATCCTAATATCACTACGGACTACTCAGAAACGTTATTAGAGTTTATTACACCGGTGAGTTTTGATCCCGAAACAACTATCGCGCAATTACAAGATATTCAAAAATATACCTTAAGTAAAATTGATGGCGAACTGCTGTGGCCAATGAGTATGCCATGTTTTGTTGATAATGATGATGCTATACCGCTAGCAAACTATGGTTCATCAAACGTAGGTCAAATGAAAACAGCCTATCGTCAAGGGCTAAAAAATCGCTATGGTAGTATGATGCAGGTTATTTCTGGTATTCATTTTAATTTCTCATTTTCTCAAGATTTTTGGCAAAGTATGCAAAAAATTTCAGAAAATAAGGCACCGATAAATGATTTTATATCAGAAAAATATTTTTCATTATTACGTAACTACAAACGATATTGCTGGTTGATACCTTACCTTTACGGTAGCTCGCCAACTATTTGTGGTTCATTTTTGAAAAATAAAACCACCACGCTTCCTTTCAAAAAGTCAGCGAGTGGTTATATGTACCTTGAGTACGCTACATCGTTGAGAATGAGTGATTTAGGTTACACCAACAGCGAGCAAGCATCGTTGAAAATTTGTTATAACGATTTAAGTGGTTACTTAGATGGTGTACAAAATGCGATTAATTTACCTTCAGAAAAGTTTGCTGCCTTTGGTGTAAAGGTTAACGGAAAATATCAGCAACTTAACAGTAATATTTTACAGATTGAGAATGAACTTTATGCGCCTATTCGGCCTAAGCAAGTTGCTAAATCTGGAGAGAAACCCTCAGAAGCATTAAGAAATAGAGGGGTTGAATACATTGAAGTACGCGCCCTTGATGTTAATCCATTCTCTGATACGGGGATAAGCATTGAGCAAGTTTATTTTCTCGATGTTTTCATTACCTATTGTGCCTTAGCAGATAGCCCTTTATTTACTTATCAACAACAAGAAAGCTGCGATGCCAATATGGACGAAGTTGTTGTTCGAGGCAGAGATCCACTTTTACTACTCAATGATAATGGTTGTGATAAATCAGTGAAAGCCTGGGGCAGTGAAATTTTCCAACAAATGGAGAAAGTCGCAATCTTATTAGATAGTGCTTATGGCAGTGACAAATATAGTCAAGCGGTGGCCAATGAACAACAAAAATTGCTTGATCCTAATTTAACACCTTCCGCTCAATTACTTGATTGTGTGGTAAATCAAAATCAAAGCTTAACAGGCATCGCTTTACAAAAAGCACAAGACTATCGTCAACAGTTACTAGCGGCAGATTATCAGGTGTTTAATGAGCAGTATTTTATTGACGCGGCAACAAAGTCACATCAAGGGCAAAAGGATATTGAAAACGCTGACCAAGTAGATTTTGATACTTTTTTAGCTGACTATTTTGGTAAATAGTCTTTAATAATTACTCGCCAGAATAGCGCGTTAGTTAACGTGCTATTTCATCTTTCACTCCTGACAATAAAACTCTTGTTCAAGTATAATCGTTCTCTTAAGCCCTCACTTCCTTGTTGCGTTGACTTTACTCATTTCATTTTGCTAAATAATAAGCAAACATTTTGCTAAATAATAGGCAAAAAAAAACGCATTACTTAAAAAAGAATGCGCAATAAAAACATAATAACTAAGGGAAACATAAACACTTATAAAGTAAGAG
>NZ_JACGVN010000017.1:0-96863 GCF_014077245.1 Colwellia sp. BRX8-9 | reverse complement strand
AGCGCCTGTAGTTGAAGCACCTGTTGTTGAAACCACGGTTGTTACCACACCGTTAGTTGAAACAACGATCGTTGAAACGACCACGGTTGATACACCGGTAGCTGAAAAGCCAGCAGTTGAAACTACTGTTGTAGCAACAACTACGGTTGAGACAACAGTAGTTGAGACAACAGTGGTTGAAACAAGCAAAGCAGAAGTTCAACAAGATTTACCTTTTGATGAACCTCAAGTTGCAGAGCAAGAAGTTGAAACTGCAGTTGAAAAGCCAAAGCGCGTTATTTCAAGAAAACCAAGCCCTAAAGTGAGCTCAAAGGCAGGGAAAGTTTCTAGTAAAGGTAGTAAGCCAGGTAAATCATCTGCGCCAATGACTAAAACAGAATCAATTACCACCATGAATGAAGTTCCTACGGACTTCATTGCTAGTGAAGATCGTGTCAAGCATGCTTCATCGGGTAAAATGGCAAGAGTATCTAACGCAGTAAGTCGTAGTGGTGCAGGTCCAACTAAACCATAGGCCTATATAGCGTATATATTTACCACTAGGTAAAATTAAAAAAACCAGTCACTAGACTGGTTTTTTATTGTCTACGATAGAGTAAAACACCCTTTACAAAACGGTAAAGGGTCGTTTGTTGAGATAAAAACGCCTAAGGGAAATTTAAATTGACCTTAATAGAGATGTCTACAGCGATCATAAAATTTTAAATATCATCAAACATCAAATAGTTAGCGCTAAAGTACCTCTTACTTATAAAACAAGGTTGCAAACAAAGGGTTTTAATTCCTAAAACATATAACCCTTCCGCTGAGATACTCTAAACTTAAACTGAGCTTAATGGGGTAAGATCATCGTCTCATACCATTAATCACCGTTAGATTGGCTTATTAATAAAGGAGCATAAAGTTATTTAAGTTTCAGAGGTAATGTATATGAGTGTTATTTGGAAGAATCATGCAAGTCGACTGGTGGACTTCGTTAATAATAATAACGAAGTTCAAGCACATCTTTATCTTGAACAGCTAATGCTGTTTCCTTTAGATATTCAAGATAAAATAATCAATGACATTAGCCACTTGCCATATTGCAATTGTGAGTCCGTCTCAAACATCATCAGCCAATATATGATGTTTGAGCTTAAGTGATGACAAATCTATTTAACGAGATAGCTGCTGTTCTCTTAATTTTGCCACTTCATCACGTAAATTAGCAGCTTGTTCAAACTCTAGATTTTGAGCATGGTTAAGCATTTCACTTTCAAGCTGCTTAATTTTTTTATCAATATCTTTAATTGATAATATTTTATAATCTGAAGCTTGCTCAGCTACATTTAATAAGGTGTTACTTGAAGATACCGTACCATTATGAAGTGCATCACTAATTTTGCTAATGACTCCCCGAGGCGTAATGTTATTATCAAGGTTGTATTGATGTTGCATCTCACGTCTTCGTTCAGTTTCATCAATCGCTTTTTTCATAGAGCCAGTGATCTTCGCCGCATATAAAATAGCTCGACCATTAATATTACGGGCAGCACGTCCAATCGTTTGAATAAGTGAACGCTCTGAGCGTAAAAACCCCTCTTTATCTGCATCTAAAATCGCCACTAAGGAGACTTCTGGCATATCTAAACCTTCACGTAATAAGTTAATACCAACGAGCACATCAAACTTACCTAAACGAAAGTCACGAATAATTTCAACACGCTCGACGGTATCAATGTCAGAATGTAAATAACGGGCTTTTACATTATGTTCATCTAAGTAATCAGTAAGATCTTCTGCCATTCGCTTGGTTAGCGTGGTCGCTAAAACACGCTCTTGTATCACGACACGTTTTCGAATTTCTGATAATAAGTCATCTACTTGTGTTTCGACTGGACGAACTTCGATGATAGGATCAAGTAATCCTGTTGGACGAACTAATTGCTGAGCAATTTCATTACCTGACTTTTCAATCTCGTAATTACTCGGTGTCGCTGAAACATAAATAGTTTGTGGCGCTAACGCTTCAAACTCATCAAACTTCATTGGACGGTTATCCAATGCAGATGGCAAACGAAAGCCATAGTTCACTAGGTTTTCTTTACGAGAACGATCGCCTTTATACATAGCACCTATTTGCGGCACGGTTACATGCGATTCATCAATAATTAATAAACCATCGTCAGGTAAATAATCAAATAAAGTCGGTGGTGCTTCCCCTTCCCCACGCCCTGATAAGTAACGAGAATAATTTTCAATACCCGAGCAATAACCCAGCTCTGTCATCATTTCAATATCGAATTGAGTACGTTGCACGATGCGTTGCTCTTCAATTAAGCGGTTATTATCCTTTAAAAAAGTTGCTCGCTCTTTTAACTCGATTTTAATTTTATCTATTGCTGATAAAATTTTATCTCTTGGGGTCGCGTAATGTGTTTTAGGGTATACGGTTACTCGATCTAGCGTGCGGTCAACTTGTCCAGTCAGCGGATCGAACATCGACAAACGTTCTATTTCTTCGTCGAACAATTCAACACGTAATGCCAAACGATCTGATTCAGCAGGAAATATGTCAATAACATCACCGCGCACCCGATAAGTTGCCCGTTGGAAAGCGACATCGTTACGCTTGTACTGTAATTCAGCTAAGCGTCGTAAAATATCGCGCTGGTTGATAATATCGCCAACACTAATGTGTAGCATCATCTTTAAATACGAGTCGGGGTCACCCAAACCATAAATAGCAGACACTGAAGCGATAATGATAACATCTCTACGCTCTAGCAAGGCCTTAGTAGCCGACAAGCGCATTTGTTCGATATGTTCGTTTACAGAGGCGTCCTTCTCTATAAAAGTATCTGTTGTTGGCACGTAAGCTTCTGGTTGATAATAATCATAATAAGAAACAAAGTATTCGACCGCATTATTTGGAAAGAACTCTTTCATCTCACTATAAAGTTGTGCAGCAAGGGTTTTATTGGGGGCAATCATCATTGTCGGACGATTTAAGGTCGCAACAACATTGGCAATAGTAAAAGTTTTTCCTGAGCCAGTAACACCTAATAGCGTTTGATGCGCTAAGCCATCTCCAATACCATCAACTAACTGTTTAATCGCTGCTGGTTGGTCACCATTAGGGGTGTAATCTGACTTTAAATCCATTGATTTCATTAAGAAAAATCCTTTGCTTGGGTAAGTTCATGCGGAAATTGTTTATCAAATAAACGGTATGAAATTATCGCCATAATAAAATTGCCAAAGACTCCACCAATGAAAAATCCTTCAAGACCATAATAAACACTGCCTAAATAGGCTAAAGGCACATAACAAACAAAAAGTCGGATAGCGCTAAGCACTAATGCGACTAACGGCTTATGAAGTGCATTAAAAGAAGAATTAGTTAAAATAATGACGCCTTGAAAACCATAACCTAAGGGAAGTATCCAAATAAAAAGTACAATAATATCTGCTACCGCTTGTTCTTTAGAGAAAACATCAGCGATAAATGGCGCAATTAACACCAGTAGAAAATAAATAAGTAATTGTAATACCATGATAAACTTTGTTGATGCTTTATAGCTTGTCTCAACCCTATGCATATTACCAGCACCAAAATTTTGGCTAATAAAAGGAGGTAAAGTCATCGACATAGCCAGCACAACTAAACAAGCTATAGATTCAATACGAGAGCCAACACCAAAGGCTGCAACAGCCGACTCACCATAATTTGCTACAATAGCGGTTAAAATAGCAGCGGCTATTGGCGTAAGCATATTAGCCCCCGCTGCTGGTAAACCGATATGTAAAATACCTCGACTCGACGCAATAAATGTTTTCAAAGGTAACAGCGTAGTGTGAATTAATTGTCGCTTGATACCAACAATATATAAAACCAATAAGAGTCCAAAAACCCAAGAGATTAGCGTCGCAATAGCCGCACCTTGTATTCCCATGGCCGGTATAGGACCTAATCCAAAAATAAAAATAGGATCTAATATCGCATTAATTAAACCGGCACTGCCCATAATTATGCTTGGCGTTTTGGTATCACCGGATGCTCTTAAAATAGCGTTACCTATCATAGGTCCAATTAAACAAATACTGCCAATAAACCAGATATCCATGTATTGATGAATAAGCGGTAATAAACTTTCACTCGCTCCCAGTAATAAAAAGGTTTCATCAATAAAATAATAACCAACACAAGATATAATACCGACAATTATTGCCGCTAAATATATCGCTGCTGTGCCTGAGTTTTTTGCAGAATCATCATTACCTTTACCTAAAGCTTTGGCAATAACAGCTGATGTGCCAATACCCAAACCTATGGTTAAACTGATCACGGTAAAGGTAATAGGAAAGGTAAAGCTGATTGCTGCGAGAGGTTGTGTACCGAGTAAACCAACGAAAAAAGTATCAACCAAGTTAAAAGTCATTAACAAAACCATACCGTATATCATAGGTATAGTCATACGTTTAATGGTTTCTGCAACAGGGTCTTCGAGTAAATTGATTTTTTTCTTTTTATTTATTTCGGTCATTTAAAGGTAGCTTTTGCTTGTCTTTGCAGGAGAATAGCAAAGTATTGTAAAAGATAGTGATAAGACTCGCTATGTATATATTTTATTTCAACTTCATTTTAATTTTTTATATAAATTTAATGTTAAAAAGAAATAAATAATAACGTTGAAATATCTTTACTTTTGTATAACTCACTGCAAATGGGTATAAAAACTGACGTTGAACAAAAATCACACTAAGATAGTAAAGTAGACAACAAAACTAGCTAAGTCACTGTTATAAATATAAAAAGACAAATCATCTTTATATAGCCATTTAGCTGTAACGTGCATTCTTCACCCAAGTTACGCTTTTTTACACTTTAACTCACAAAGTTATCCACAGATTCAGTGGATAACTTTGTGTAATAGTAACTTATATAGCCCAAGTGTAAAAAAAGCACTGAACTTGAAGATAAAGCAGACTGAGTGTCGACAAAATAAGCAAACAAACAAAATAATGATTTATTTCTACATTTTGTGTTGACAGTTCCGCCACGGACATTTAATATCTCGCCCCGTTAGCCAAGACCCTTGGCAAACAAAACAATTCCTCAATAGCTCAGTTGGTAGAGCAACGGACTGTTAATCCGTTTGTCCCTGGTTCAAGTCCAGGTTGAGGAGCCAAATTAAGATGAGTGGCTTTGAATTTTAAAGCGGCTTTAGAAAAGAACAATTCCTCAATAGCTCAGTTGGTAGAGCAACGGACTGTTAATCCGTTTGTCCCTGGTTCAAGTCCAGGTTGAGGAGCCACATAAGATAAGCCTGCAATTATTTGCAGGCTTTTTTTTATTTGAATGACTACTTCAATTAATTGATAGTAGTGAATAAAAATAGTCGCTTTTCATTATTAAAGGCAACTACATAAAGAACAATTCCTCAATAGCTCAGTTGGTAGAGCAACGGACTGTTAATCCGTTTGTCCCTGGTTCAAGTCCAGGTTGAGGAGCCACATAAGATAAGCCTGCAAATATTTGCAGGCTTTTTTTTACACTAAATTTAATGATCTGAGAAAGCTCAATAGCTCAGTTGGCAGAGCAACGGACTGTGCTCATATAAAGTCAGCGTTTCTCCCTGGTTCAAGTCCATAGCTAAAGAAAGAGCTAAAGAAAGAGTCAAAGAAAGAGCTAAGGAGCCACATAAGATAAGCCTGCAGTTATATGCAGGCTTTTTTTACGCTAAATTTAAGACGTTAAATATACTAATACATTTTTTGGCTATCTTAATTGTCAGACGGCTAGCAAGTTAACTTGTTAATCATCTAGACGAGCGATCAAGCTAGATGTATCCCAACGGCTGCCGCCTTTTTTCTGTACCTCTTCATAATAACTGTCTAATTGTTTAGTAATGGTTAAGTCAGCGCCGATCTTTTCTGCTTCACTGAACGCCATAGCTAAATCTTTTCTCACCCAATCGACGGCAAAGCCAAAATCAAATTCTCGGGCACACATCGTTTTACCACGATTATCCATTTGCCATGAACCTGCTGCACCTTTAGAAATGGTCTCTATTAGCTTATCAGTATCAAGACCTGCCTTCTGGGCAAAGTTAAGGCCCTCTGCTAAGCCTTGTACGGTGTTTACAAAACATATTTGATTAACCATCTTAGCTAACTGACCCGAGCCTACCTGCCCCATTAATTGACTAAAGCGGGCATAAGCATCCATGACTGGCTTTATCTGTTCAAAAATAGTCAAGTCACCACCGGCCATAACCGTTAATACACCATTCTCTGCGCCTGCTTGGCCACCGGATACGGGTGCATCAATAAAGTGCTTTTTTTGCAATTTTGCTAGTGCATCAAGATCTCTTGCCAGCTCTGCTGAAGCGGTAGTGTGATCGACCAAAATAGCGCCAACAGCTAAGCCAGCGAATATACCGTCATCCCCCAAAACAACTTGCCTAACATCATTGTCATTACCAACACAGGAAAAGACGATCTCGCAACCTTGGGCGGCTTCTCTTGGACTTTGAGCTAAACTGCCACCAAACTCTTGCACCCATTGTTCTGCCTTCGCAGTCGTACGGTTATAAACGCAAACATCAAAGCCTGCCTTTTGTAAATGTCCGGCCATTGGATAGCCCATAACGCCTAAACCAACAAATGCTACTTTTTTCATATTATCTCCACGATAAATCAGCTCATAAAACCTATATTCTTCATTCATTAAATACTACGAAAAGTTGATAACAATTAATAGTAATCGTTTTATAAACATCATCTTTCTTTGTTATTGACACGATTGGAATTATTCATGCTTTGTTGTAGATAACAAAAACTCCGTCATCCTGAACTCGTTTCAGGATCTGGTCACTTAGATACTGAAATAAATTCAGCATGACGACTTTAAGATCTCGTCACTTAGATACTGACATAAATATTATTCTAAACCTGAGCTCCTCACCTTAATACTGAAGTACTGCTTTTTTGTAGACAACAAAAACTCCGTCATCCTGAACTGGTTTCAGGATCTGGTCACTTAGATACTGAAATAAATTCAGCATGACGACATTAAGATCTTGTTACTTAGATAGAGACATAAATATTATTCTAAACCTGAGCTCTCTCACCTTAACATTGAGGTACTGCTTTTTTGTAAACAACAAAAACTCCGTCATCCTGAACTCGTTTCAGGATCTAGTCACTTAGATACTGAAATAAATTCAGCATGACGAACTTAGGATCTAGTCACAGAGATACTGAAACCAGTTCAGCATGACGACTTTAAGATCTCGTTACTTAGATACTGACATAAATATTACTCTAAACCTGAGCTCTCTCACCTTAATACTGAAGTATTGCTTTTTTGTAGATAACAAAAACTCCGTCATCCTGAACTCGTTTCAGGATCTCGTTACTTAGATACTGAAATTAATTCAGTATGACGACATTAATATCTCGTTACTTTGATACTGACATAACAGGGCTTAACATAAAAAAGCCCATTATTTTCATAATGGGCTTGGTCTCTTGTAACTGGGTTTACTCTAGCTGTATATTAAATATATTCGACTGAAACAATCTCATATTCAACAACGCCACCAGGTATGGTGATTTCAACTTCAGAATCAACTTCTTTACCAATTAAACCACGGGCAATCGGTGAGTTTAATGAAATACGACCGGTTTTAAAGTCTGCTTCATCATCGCCAACAATTTTATAAGTGACTTCAACTTCGGTTTCAATGTTTAATAAGGTAACTGTTGTACCAAAAAGCACTTTGCCATGATTGGGTATCTTAGTGATATCGATAACTTGAGCATTACACAGTCGACCTTCAATATCTTGAATTCGGCCTTCACAAAAGCCCTGCTCTTCTTTAGCCGCATGGTATTCTGCATTTTCTTTTAAATCACCATGTTCACGGGCAACAGCGATATCTTTAACAATACGTGGGCGTTTTTCTGTTTTTAAAACTCTAAGCTCTTCTTTCAGCTGTTCAGCACCAAGAAGTGTCATTGGATATTTTGTCATTTCTCTCTTCTTTTTAAATGATAAAGGTGGCTTACTTAAAAAGTATAACCACCCTTATATAACAATTTTTTATAAAGCATTTATCTCATAATAAATAAATGCCTTACATACTTCAATATTAATTACATTGCTTATGCAATTCTTGTATTGATGTTACCGTATTTCTATCATCAGCTGCATGAGATTGGCATGTTGCAAATGCTGCGTTCAAAGTAGTCGTGTATGCCACTTTATAGCGCAATGCTCCTCCACGCAAGACTTTAGAATCTTCAATCGCTTTACGACCTTCTGTGGTGTTAATAATATAGCTATATTCACCATTTTTGATTCTATCAAGAATATGCGGACGACCTTCTTGTACCTTATTAACTAAGCGACATGGAATATTAGCTTCACCTAGGATAATCGCTGTGCCATGAGTAGCATCGACGTCATAACCTAAAGCGACCAACTGTTTCGCTAAATCAACCACACGTACTTTATCACTGTTACGAACAGAGATTAACGCACGACCTGATTTAGGCACAGATACACCAGCACCTAAACAAGCTTTTGCGTATGCTTCTTCAAATGTCTTGCCAACGCCCATCACTTCACCCGTAGAGCGCATTTCAGGACCAACCAAAGGATCACTACCGTGAAACTTGTTAAACGGAATAACCACTTCTTTCACTGAAAAGTATGGAGGAATAATTTCTTTCGTTATCCCTTGTTCTCTTAGTGACTTGCCAGCCATGACACGTGCGCCAATTTTAGCTAGTGGCACAGATGTCGCTTTAGAAACAAACGGTATGGTACGTGCAGCACGAGGGTTTACTTCAATAATGTAAACTTCGTTATCTTTAACCGCCATTTGTGTGTTCATTAAGCCAATAACACCTAACTCAAATGCTAAGTCGGTAACCTGCTTACGCATAACATCTTGGACTTCTTGGCTTAAGCTATAAGCTGGCAATGAACATGCTGAGTCACCTGAGTGAACACCCGCTTGTTCAATGTGTTGCATAATACCGCCAACAACAACGTCAGTACCATCACAAACAACGTCGATATCGACTTCAATCGCATCATCAAGAAAATGGTCAAGCAAGACTGGTGAATCATTTGAAACACTAACAGCTTCTGTCATGTATCGACGTAAATCATCTAGGTCATAAACAATTTCCATCGCACGACCACCTAAAACATAAGATGGACGAACAACTAACGGAAAGCCAATACCTTCAGCTTTAGCCATTGCTTCTTCTAATGAAGTCACCGTCGCATTTTCTGGTTGTAATAAACCTAAGCGTTCAACGGCTTGTTGAAAACGCTCTCTATCTTCTGCTCTATCAATTGCATCAGGAGAGGTGCCAATAATAGGCACTCCGGCTGCTTCTAAAGCACGCGCTAATTTAAGCGGTGTTTGACCACCGTATTGCACAATAACGCCTTTAGGTTTTTCGATACGAACAATTTCAAGAACATCTTCAAAAGTGATAGATTCAAAATATAAACGGTCTGAGGTGTCGTAATCGGTTGAAACAGTTTCAGGGTTACAATTGACCATGATAGTTTCATAACCGTCTTCGCGTAATGCTAATGCCGCATGTACACAACAGTAATCAAATTCAATACCTTGACCGATACGGTTTGGACCGCCACCTAAAATCATAATTGATTCTTTATCGGTTGGGTTTGCTTCACACTCTTCATCGTAGGTTGAATACATGTAAGCTGTATCTGAACTAAATTCAGCCGCACAGGTATCAACACGTTTGTATACCGGAAAAATATTAGCTTTATGACGTTTTTTACGCACTTCAGCTTCGGCTATACCAATTAAATCGGCAAGGCGAGAATCAGCAAAACCTTTACGTTTAAGTTTACGTAAATAGTCGGCGGTTAATATTTTTAAACCGCCGGCAGCAACTTTAGCTTCTTCTAAAACGATATCTTCGATTTGAATAAGGAACCAACGGTCGACCATAGTTAAGCGATAAATATCATCAACTGATAAACCTAAGCGAAACGCATCAGCGATATACCAAATACGGTCAGCGCCAGCTTCTTGAAGTTCGTGCATAATTTTAGTTTTAGCGCCCGGCTGAGTAACATCAACCATAGAGTCAAAACCATTTACGCCAACTTCTAAGCCACGTAACGCTTTTTGTAATGATTCTTGTTGGTTACGGCCAATGGCCATTACTTCGCCAACTGATTTCATTTGCGTGGTTAGACGGTCTTCACAGCCAGCAAATTTTTCAAAATTAAAACGTGGAATCTTAGTAACAACATAATCAATAGTCGGTTCAAATGACGCTGGAGTTGCGCCGCCGGTAATATCGTTAGTTAATTCATCAAGCGTATAACCGACCGCTAATTTTGCAGCAATCTTAGCAATTGGGAAACCTGTTGCTTTTGAAGCAAGTGCTGATGAACGTGAAACACGTGGGTTCATCTCGATAATAACCATGCGGCCAGTTTTAGGACAAATACCAAACTGTACATTGGACCCGCCTGTTTCTACGCCAATTTCACGTAAAACCGCAATCGATGCATTACGCATGATTTGGTATTCTTTATCAGTTAACGTCTGCGCTGGAGCAACCGTAATAGAATCACCGGTATGAATACCCATAGGGTCAAAGTTTTCAATCGAACAAATAATAATACAGTTATCATTTTTGTCGCGAACCACTTCCATCTCATACTCTTTCCAACCAATTAATGATTCATCAATCAATAATTCAGAGGTTGGCGAGAGATCTAATCCCCGAGTACAAATTTCATGGAACTCTTCGCGGTTATAAGCGATACCACCACCGGTACCCCCCATAGTAAATGAAGGTCGAATGATACAAGGAAAGCCTAAAACTTTACTAGCGGCGTGTGCTTCTTCAATCGTATGAACAATTTCAGCATTTGGCGTATCTAAGCCGATTGCTTTCATAGCTTTATCGAAACGAGAACGATCTTCAGCTTTATCAATCGCATCAGCTGTTGCGCCGATCATTTCAACATTAAATTCTTTTAATACGCCTTTTGCTTCAAGTTCTAAAGCACAGTTTAAAGCGGTTTGCCCACCCATAGTCGGTAAAACCGCACAAGGACGTTCTTTTTCAATGATCTTGCGCACAACTTCCCAGTGAATAGGCTCAATGTAAGTTGCATCGGCCATTTCAGGGTCTGTCATGATAGTTGCAGGGTTTGAGTTAACTAAAATAACTCGGTAGCCTTCTTCACGAAGTGCTTTACAGGCTTGTGCGCCTGAATAATCGAATTCACATGCTTGACCAATAACAATTGGGCCAGCGCCTAAGATCAAGATACTTTTTAAATCGGTACGTTTTGGCATTTTTCAGTTCTCTCTATATCTTGTTTAAGGGCTAAGCTTTGGCTTCGTTCATTAAATCGATAAAATGATCAAATAATGGTGCCGCATCTGCAGGACCAGGACTTGCTTCAGGATGACCTTGAAAACTAAATGCAGGCTTATCGGTGCGATGTACACCTTGAATTGATTGGTCAAATAATGACACATGCGTTACTTTCAAATTCGCGGGCATTTTATTTTCATCAATCGCAAAACCATGGTTCTGCGCAGTTATCATCACGACATTACGTTCAAAGTCTTTCACGGGGTGATTGCCACCGTGATGACCAAATTTCATTTTAATGGTACCTGCTCCACTGGCTAAGCCAAGAAGTTGATGACCTAAACAAATACCAAAGATTGGCGTTTGTGTTTCTAAAAATGATTGAATAGCAGAAATCGCATAATCACAAGGCTCTGGATCGCCTGGGCCATTTGATAAGAATATGCCATCTGGATTCATTGCTAAAACATCAGCGGCTGGTGTTTGTGCTGGCACTACTGTTACCTTACAACCACGGTCTACTAACATGCGCAAAATATTGCGTTTGGCACCAAAATCGTAAGCAACTACATGAAACTTCGAGTTTTCAGGGGTAATGTGACCTTTTCCTAATTCCCAGCTACCTTCTGTCCATTGATATTGTTCTTTGGTTGAAACAACTTTGGCTAAATCCATGCCTTTAAGACCTGGAAATGCTTTTGCTTGAGCTAAAGCGTCTGTTTCTGCAGCCTCAGACATTGTGTCTATGGTCATGATGCAACCGTTTTGAGCACCTTTCTCCCGAAGAATACGTGTTAGTTTACGCGTATCAATATCAGCAATACCTAAAACATTACGTGCCTTTAGGTAGTCGCTTAAATTCTGTTCATTTCGAAAATTACTCGCTAATAGCGGTAAGTCACGAATAACTAAACCTTTTGCCCAAATAGTGTTTGATTCTTCATCTTCACTGTTGGTACCTGTATTACCAATATGCGGGTAAGTTAGGGTAATAATTTGCTCTGCATATGATGGGTCGGTAAGAATTTCTTGGTAACCGGTCATTGAAGTATTGAATACTACTTCACCAACAGCCGCTCCGTCTGCACCAATAGCGGTGCCTTTAAATACAGTGCCGTCTTCAAGCACTAAAATGGCAGATTTAGTCAATTTAACCTCCGTAAAGAAGAAAGAAGCTTAACGATGCAACTAAAAAACATCATTAAGTACAAATTACGTGTCGGCTGTTTCCTAATGAAACACCCATAAAAAATGCCAAAAATTTCGTTATTACTAACAGAACTACTAAATTTTTGACAAAATCCACTTATTTTACGCTTGTATCACATGTTCGTCTAGCGATAATTGTAAAAACTAAGCGTTTAATTGAATATTCAGTTAAAACAGCCAAAAGTAACTGTTTTCTCTAAAAATAAATTACTTCAAGCCTAAAACATCTTGCATATCATAAAAACCATTATCTGCTTCACTTAACCAGAATGCGGCTCTCATAGCACCTAATGCGAAAGTCATTCTTGAACTTGCGCGATGGGTGATTTCTAACCGTTCACCAATATCAGCAAAAAAAGCGGTGTGCTCTCCAACGATATCTCCAGCTCTTACTGTCGCAAAACCTATGGTTTCTTTATCACGTTCTCCTGTGATACCTTCGCGACCATAAACAGCCACTTTATTTAAGTCTCTACCTAAAGTGTCTGCTATAACTTGCCCCATTTTTACTGCTGTACCTGATGGAGCATCTTTCTTAAATCTGTGGTGTGCTTCAAATATTTCTATATCAGTATAGTCACCAATTGCTTTTGCGGTAACTTCTAGTAGCTTAAACATTAAATTAACACCGACACTAGTATTTGGCGCTAAAATCACCGGCATAAGTTCGCCTGCTTTTTCAATAATACTCACTTGCTCGTCACTGAAGCCCGTGGTACCAATAACGAGAGCTTTATGATGTTGTTGACACCATTTTAGGTTGTCTAAAGTGGTTTGAATAGCCGTAAAGTCAATAAAAACATCAGCATCGAGTAAGTCGTTTAAGTTAGTTGCTGTTTTTTGGCCAATAGCACCAATACCGGCGAGTTCGCCTAAGTCAAAATTAACAAACGATGAAGACGCTCGAACCGTACCACCAACAAGTTCAATAGACTTATGCTCAACGGCTGCTTGAATTAAGTTACGGCCCATACGGCCGCTGCATCCTAAAATGGCTACTTTTACTTTCATTTTAATCTCTATAAAATTATTTTATCTACTAGATTACTTTAGCGTACTAACGCTAATGGCAATGCTAATTCAATACTATTGGATAAGTCGTGTGAAACCACACTCATTATTTTAAACTGCTCATCTATCTTAACTACATGGAAAAATGCGGTAAAATCAGCAAAAACTTGATCTTTGTCATCAAAGAAAGCCCAATCAACACATATATCGATAGACGAATTATCTGCATAATTATAACTTGCTGTAGTTGGTATTATCTTTCGGGTTTTTGCATGCGTTAAAACAGTAAAGATATCTTTAAACTCTTGATTGAAACTTTCACTATTCACTAAATAAGCAATTTTATCTGGGGTATGTAATGTACAAGGTAAATGATAACAAGCGCGGGCTGCCTCTAAATCACAATGTTCAAAGGCAGTAATATAATCTTTAAATAATTTGATCAGTGCTTGCTCTAACATACATCCCTACTTGATTGCTTTGTTATGGTTAATCACTATGGGTTTATATTTTATTATTTTAGCGTATTCGTCGTTCTTTGCCATCTATGACATCACGACATACAGGCATAAAAAAGCCCTCAACGGAGGGCTTTAAAAACTAATTAGCTAACAATTGCTAATAATTCAACGTCAAATACTAACGTTGAATAAGGTGGTATAGCACCTTGTGAGCCTTGCTCACCGTATGCCAAATGGTAAGGAACGTATAAACGCCACTTAGAACCTTCGGTCATTAACTGTAATGCTTCAGTCCAACCTGGGATAACACCACCAATTGGGAATTCAGCAGGTTGACCGCGATCTACAGAACTATCAAAAATGTCGCCATTGATGAAAGTACCATGATAATGAGTACGAACTGTGCTTGCTGCTGTTGGCTTTTCGCCATCGCCTGTTGCTAAAACTTCATATTGAAGGCCAGATTCAGTAACAGTTACTTCATCACGCTTAGCATTTTCAGCTAAGAATTTTTCGCCTTCAGCTGACATTTCTTTAGCTGCGGCTTGCTCTAACTCTTGCATTTTTTTAGAAACAACAGAAAACGCGGCATTTAAATCTTCGTCTGATACTTGGCTTGCTGAATTAGCAATAGCATCGGCCAAACCTGCTTGTACAGCAGATACGTCAAACTCTTTAAAAGGGTTATTACGTAATTGATCACCTAATTGACGACCTACGCCGTAACTTACACGTTGCTCAATTGTTTCAAATGTATTCTCTGACATGATATTCCTTATGTTTTCGCCGACACAGTTATTGTGTAAAAATGGCAATTAGATAAAAATTCGCGATAGGATAACATAAACAGCTACTGGTCTGTAGCTTGAACTTAAGACATTTGGTTATTTTATATAATTTCCGGTTATGGCTATGCTTTCGTTATTATTTTGCTATCGATTTAGTTTACGATAGACTAGCGTTAACTTAATGTTAAAGATAAATTTTATGAATAAAGATATCGTTATTTCTTCTCCAGAGAAGCGTTTACTTAGCCTGTTACCTTTTGGGGTTTTTCTTGGTTTATTTCTGGGCACCGGTATTGTCCTTACCCTACAAGGCGTTGAGTTTGCTTTTTATCAACTCCCCGCCAGCATCGCTATTATTCCAGCCATCTTAGTGGCTATATATTTAGGTAAAGACAGTATTAATGATCAAGTAAGCCAATTTATTTCTGGAGCTGGCCACGCAAACATTATTACTATGTGTGTTATTTATCTACTCGCCGGTGCTTTTGCAACAGTTGCCAAAACAACTGGGAGTGTTGATGCGAGCGTTCAGCTAGGTTTATCTTTTTTCCCTGATTACTTATTACTGCCAGGCTTATTTTTAGTTGCGGCTTTTATTGCTACCGCCATGGGTACTTCAATGGGCACCATCGCTGCGATTGCGCCGGTGGCATTAGGCTTTATAGAGTCTGCTGATTTAGACGCTTCAATTGTTGCTGGCTGTATTATTTCAGGCGCTATTTTTGGCGATAATTTATCAATAATATCTGACACCACCATAGCATCGACGCGCAGTCAGGGTGCGCACATGAAAGACAAATTTAAAGTCAATTTTAAATTTGCCGTACCTGCGGCAATTTTATGTCTCATTATTTATGCTTCAATGGGAATTAGTATTCCGCATGAACAAACCCAAGATATTAACGTACTTGGCTTATTACCCTATTTGGTCATACTAACGTTAGCGTTAATGGGTCTTAATGTGTTTGTCGTATTAATTGTTGGTATTATCCTCGCGGCTGCAATAGGCATGTACGACAATGGCTATCAATTATCGGCATGGGTCAGTGATATCAATGCTGGCTTTGCTAGTATGCAAGACATTTTCATTCTTTCGCTGTTTATTGGTGGTTTAAGCGAACTGATCAAACGCCAAGGAGGCTTAGCCGCGCTAACCCATGCAATTGAGCACTTTGCGCGAAAGCTCAACCCCAACAATAAAAAACGTGCCGCCGGTTTAGGTATCGCTTCGTTAGCATTTACTTGTAACTTTTTTACCGCAAATAATACCGTATCAATTATTGTTACTGGTGAAACAGCGAAAGAGTTAGCAGAAGATGGACAAGTCAGCCCAGCACACTCGGCAAGTTTATTAGATATTTACGCTTGTATTAACCAAGGTTTACTGCCTTATGGTGCGCAAGCTTTACTGCTAGGAGCAACCTTGAAAATATCACCTATTGAAGTGGTATCAAGTGCTTTTTATCCGATGATCTTGCTAGTTGTCGCCAGCATAGCTTTTTGGCGCATCACTAAGTAGCTTACCAATATTAGGCTTTCGTTACTCTATTCTAGATTCTTGCGTGATTGACTCGTTTAGGAGGTGATGAATTTACCATTATATTAAAAGACGTTGTTTGTATTAGTGAAATTAATGAGGTAACCGAGCGTATTTTAGCTAAAATGAACGAACCCTATATTATTGATAAGTTATCTTTATATTGCCACGCAAGTGTTGGAATGGCATGGAATAAAGATAAAACTAGCTCACCGGAATTACTGATGCAACAAGCTGATTCGGCTATGTACCAAGCGAAGGAAAAAGGTAAGCAGAGTTGTCATACTTTTAATTACACAACTCACTAAATATTAGCTAACTGCTAATATAACAGCCCTTTAAGCATTACGGGTTATTGAGCAATAATTCAAGTTTGTTGGCAACAATAAAAATGCCAAGTTAACGACATAGCGCTATCGGCACTAAACAACAGTAAATAAGACGTTATAACGTGATTATCGATAAGTGAAACACCAAAGTAGCGAAGTGCTCTACATGCCGCTAGACAGCGATTTATCTGCCTTGATGATCAACATGGAAATTCTGAAACTAACGCTTCAAATAATACCTCTTTCAAAGATTTCGTCTGTAAGTCATCTATTTTCATCGACTTGGCTACTTTAGAGACCACTTTCCTTCGGTCTTCTTCAAGAGGAATGCAAAACTCATGTTCACCGCCTTTCTCTGTCAATGATGACCTCGCTGTAACACGAGTATTGTAGGCTCTTTTGACAAAATCACTGACTGGCGCTCGAGGATTATCAATTAACGCCTCTGGTTTTACTACCGCACTTTCTGAAAGTAAAGATGAATCGATAAACCCATCGATATAAAGTTTGCATGGATTAATTTCACTACGGTCTATACCCTGTTGGTATGCTTTACACGATTTAATAATATCAGACTTAAAGTCGGCAAATACTGAGCCACTTGCTAATAAAAAACCAACGAAAATAAATTTAGCTATAAAATTTTTAGTGAACTTCATTGTTAAAATCCCTTAATTCAATTAATTTTCCAGATAACCACTCGTATTAATATTCTGCAAGTAATGGCAAAAACTACAATAATAGCCAACTTTAGTGCTTAACCATCCTAACCTAAGCAGTTTTATCTTTCTAGATATTTTACAATCCGAAAGTAAAACAATAAAAGCTGTTTGTTGTTACTTCTTTATTAGAAAAAAGTTGACAAAAAATCTAAGGATTATTATTTTTAATAGCTATAGGTAAATCATTAAGAGAACATTATGGCCAAACTAAACTATCACCACCTACAGTATTTTAATGCGATAGTAAAACATGGCAGTATTGCCCAAGCATCAAAAATTATTCATATAACTCCGCAAACGTTGAGTGCCCAACTCAGTACTTTTGAAGATCAATTAGGCTACCTGTTATTTGAACGAAAAGGGAAACGTTTAGTGCTGAACGAAATGGGACGCTTGACATATAGTTATAGCGAAGAAATCTTTAGTTTAGGAGACGAATTACTTTATTCACTTAAAAATCACTCAGCAGATTTTGCTTCCCGCTTTTCAATAGGTGTTACAGATGTGATAGCAAAAGTATTTTCTTTTCATTTCCTAAAGCAAATTTATACCATGGATAGTTCGATAAAATTAATCTGTAAGGAAACGAGTTTAGAGGTATTACTTGGAGAGTTGGCGATAAATAAATTAGACGCGATATTAACTGATACTCCCCTGCCTACGACTTCCCCGTTAAAGGCATATAGCCATGCTATCGGAAAAAGCGGTTTTAGCTTTTTTGCTCACCATAATTTGGCTGATAAATTACAGGCTAACTTTCCTTACTCACTCGATGGACAATCATTTTTCATTGCTGGTGAAGGTACAAATCAACGTTTAAGTGTACTTTCTTGGTTTAATCAATTGAGTATCTCGCCATTAATTATTGGAGAGTTTGATGATTCGATATTAACTAAGTATTTTGGTCAGGCGGGTTATGGTGTTTTTTGTGCCCCAACAATTATTGAAGATCACGTTATGGAACAGTTTAACGTGAGCATTATCGGAAAAACCAATGATATAACCGAACATTACTACTTGATCTCACCCGAACGTAAAGTCAAACATCCAGCGGTTCAACATTTATTAACCGAAGGCAAAAAACTATTTAAACAACCAATGGCTTAAACTTATTAAATAGTTAGCAAAATAAAGCCCCTAGATGGGGCCTGGGTAAACGTCTTTATTTTTCAATATTTATACTATGCTAAAGCCGTCATTCATTTAGTTAATTATTATTCAGCAGTTTTTGGAAAATTAAGGGTTAATTTAGCACCACCAGTATAGGTTTTATCTAGAGAGAGATAACCTTGCTGCTTGCGGGCAAAATCACCACATAAACTTAATCCTAAGCCATGACCTGATTCACCTTGAGTACCGCACTGACTAGCAACACAATCACTAAATAGTTGGTCTTGTATATTTTGAGGAACACCTTCACCAGTATCTGTTATAACCAGTTTAACCTGGCCATCACTAGATTTAGCTTCAATGTCGATACTGCCATGCTCTGGCGTATATTTAATGGCGTTTGCTAATAAATTACGAATAATAGTTTTTGTTAAATTAACGTCCGCCATCACAGTAGTATTTTCATTGATGTTGTGTTTAATACTGATTTTTTTTAAATTGAAACTTTCTGTCATCAAGTCGAGCGTTTCTATTAACAGTGGCTTTAACGCTATCGTTTTTAATTCCGCATGAACGGCGCCTAATTGATTACGCGACCATTGCAAAATTTCGTCTAGTAGCTGATAAAAAGTCAGTGACGACTCTAAAATTCCATCGGCCATTTCAGCAATAAGCTCAGGCTCAAGAGTGTCTGCATTTTCATGCAAAATTTTTGATAACCCTAAAATACCATTAAAAGGAGAGCGTAAATCATGAGACAAAATAGCAAATATTTTTTCTTGATCTGCTTGCATCCGCTCTAACTGACGGTTACGTAGTCTTAGTTCTAATTGGCTAACCACTTGTTTTGCTAAAGTGTTTAATGCTAGTTGTTGTTTTTCATCCAGTTTATGGGGAACTGTATCAATAACACATAAGGTGCCGATAGGCATGCCGTTTGTACTGACCAGTGGTGCTCCCGCATAAAAACGAATATCTGGAGCACCTGTTACCAATGGATTATCGACAAAGCGTTCATCCGCTAAGGTATCAGGTACTTCAAAAACGTCATCTTGTAAAATAGCATGTGAACAAAAAGCGATATTCCTTGGCGTTTCCTGAGCATTAAGACCTACTCGAGATTTAAACCACTGGCGGTCTTTGTCGACAAGAGAGATGAGAGAAATAGAAGTACCACAAATGGCGCTAGCCAACTGAGTAAGTTCATCGAGCATCTTTTCATCTTCAGTGTCTAATACTTCGTATCTGAGTAATTCATCAATACGTTGTAATTCTTCGGGGTGCAGCTCAGCACTTATCATAATACGCAAATCCTTAGGTTGCATTAACTACGTTTATAGGAAAAACAGAAGATTACATTAAACTATATTCCAATGACTATAGCGTATTTTACCATGTTAAGTTCTGATATTTAACTGTTTAAACAAAAATCAATAACATTTGTAGCAGTGTTACTAAAGCCAGCCATCAATATAATTATAATACGTTTCTCAAGTAGAGGTAAAAGAATCAATTACTGCTGTATTTGAGCGTAAAGACTCTATATAAGTCTTTAAATATTCTTTGGCTTTTTACAACTGGGTGCGTTACTGGCCTTATAATAAGCTTGGGATTTCGGCAAATGTTCTGTTAACTGAGTAATACGGGTTTCATTTGATGGATGTGTTGACATAAATTCTGGTGGTGAACCATTTGAAAGTTTAGCCATGTTCTGCCACAAACTAATAGCTGCCGATGGTTCAAATCCTGATTTTGCCATTAAGTCTTGCCCAACTATATCAGCTTCACTTTCATGGGTACGTCCATAGGGCATTAATATACCGTATTGTAACCCTAAGCCTAAACCAGACATCCACAAGTTGCGGTTTTCAACATTTCCAACTGATAGGGCCGTATCGACAACAGCCATACCTGTTTGAGAAATTTTACTAGATGACATCCTCTCATTAGAGTGACTTTCAATAACATGCCCTACTTCATGACCAATAATTGCCCCAAGTTGATTTTGATTTTCGGCAACTTTTAAAATACCCGTATAAACGCCAATTTTCCCGCCGGGTAAAGCGAATGCATTGACTTGTTCAGAGTCAAAAACAACAACTTCCCACTCTCCTTTATGAGCAGATTTAGGCACGTTTTTAGTGATGGCTTTCGCGACACATTGTACGTAATTATTTACTGCAATATCGGTACTGATTTTTTCTTTTTCTTTCATTTGTTCAAACGAACTGGCACCCATTTTATTGAGATCTGAACTTGAGAAAAGCGTTATTTGATTACGTCCAGTCGAAGATTTTGCACAGCTTGCTAAAACGATAAGCGCAGCAAGTGTTAATAAGAGGGTAGCTTTGTTATTCACGATATTTCCTTAGGTGAAATTTTTTAAATGAAATCCTAATAGGTATTCTAAGGAATGTTGCCAAACAATTCGACTGTTAAAATTCAATTTATAACGAAACTTTACTTAAATTAATAGAAAATGTTGTCCCTTCGCCTAACGTACTCGTTACTTTTATATCAGATTTTAATAATTCCAATAGTTTTTTAGTGATAGCAAGCCCAAGTCCAGTATGCTTCTGCTTGTCTTGCACTGCATTACTTGCACGATAACGCGTATCAAAAATATAGGGCAGCTCATCTTCTTTAATACCTGTGCCCGTATCCGTAATATTTAATTGACAGTGGTTTTTATCCACCTCAGAAATAGATAAGGTGATTTTTCCTAACTCAGCAGTATGACGAATAGCATTTTCTAGTAAATTACTTAATACCCGCTCTAATTTTCCAATATCACTATGAACTTGGGTGTAAGAACACTCAGGTACGATATTAATTTCTATATGCTTTGCTGAGGTTTGCAAACTAAATTTAGCAACAACATCATATAAAAGTTCAGCTAAATTAAACGCTTCAAGATTCAAAGAAACTTGACCACTTTCAAGATGGGCTAACTCAAATATTTGATCAATAAGCCCTTTCAATTGTTGAGCGTTTTTCAATGCTATTTCGATATATTTTTGTCGTTGTTCTTTAGTGACCTGATCATTTTTTAATTCAAGGGTTTCAATATAACCTTGCAGAGACGACAGTGGTGTTCGTAAATCATGAGATATATCAGCCAACAGCTCTCGTCGATGCTCATCATTTTTTTGTAACATGCCAAACTGTTGATTAATTTGTTTAACCATTTGCTCAAACGCTTCGCCCAGTTGGTGTACTTCATTACGACTGTTAGGCATCCATTTAGCGAGATTCACTTTACTTTTGTCAAAACCAACAGCTCTTAGTGCTTTAATATCTCTACTCAAGCGTCTTAATGGGCGAGTAAAATAAGCAAATATTCCTAACATTACTACAAAAAAGAATAGCATAGCACCAAACATTGCCAGAATAGAAAGCTCGGCTTGCCTGCTCGGCTGCAATCGCTTAAAAGCAGATTCATAACGTTCTCCTGTAACAATGACATATAAGTAACCTTGCAAACTACTGCCATTAAAAACAGGCGCGGCAGAAAATATTTTTTTACGAGAAATGTGTTGCGGATCATCGCCATAAATAGGTAACGCAGCTTGATTTTGTGTTAATTGAATAAGTGGGAGTAAATCAATTTTTGTACGTTTAATTAATGTTGGAGTAATCGAATGGGTTATAATTTTACCTGCGGGGTCAACAAAATAAAATTCAAAGGCGGGGCCTAAAACCATTAAGGTATGAAATAAATTTTTCAACGCTTGGTGATCATAAACACCTTGTTGTAATAATGGGTTGTCTCTGGCTAGATTAGCAGCTAAAGATAAGTGTAAATTTTGCTCTGATTCATATCTTGTTTTTTGCTCAAGCTGTTGCGCCCAAATATAAAAAACACTAATAATTGCAATAAATACCACCAATAAAGAAAGAGACAAACGGTGATATAAAGACAGTTTCATGCGGCAACACCTTTTTTATTAAATTTATAACCCACCCCCCAAACTGTTTGCACAATTTCAGGTTTAGTGGCATTTCTTTCAACTTTGTTACGTAAGCGATTGATATGAGAATTTACAGTATGCTCATAACCGCTATGGTGGTATCCCCAGACATTACTAAGTAGCTGTTCTCGAGAAAACACTTGCTCAGGATGAGAAGCCAAAAATAAGAGTAAGTCAAATTCAGTGGAGGTTAGCTCTAGTTCTTTTCCAGCCAATAGCGTTCGATGAGTGGTATTATTAATTTGCAATTCACCTATTGTTAAATGCTGTTCTGGTTGCTGTTGTTGTGAGTGTTGTTGCTCTCTCTGAGCCGCTAAGTGTAAACGTCGCAGCTGACTTCTTACCCTAGCTTGTAATTCACGCACACTAAAAGGCTTACTCATATAATCGTCTGCGCCCAATTCAAGCCCTAATACACGATCAATTTCACTATCACGAGAGGTTATCATTAAGATCACTTGTTCTGGTTTTTGTTCGCGTAGTTGTCGGCAAACATCTAAACCTGAAATTCCTGGTAGCATCACATCCAGTAAAACGAGAGCATAGTTATTATCAACAAGTTTCTGCAACGCTAGCTCTCCGGTTAAGCAGTGTTCAACCGTTAATGACAGTTCTTGTAAATTTAAAATCATTAAATCTGCAATATCTTGATCATCTTCAACCACTAAAATAGTGTCCATGCTTTGCTCCGTTTTATTCTATTTATTATTAAGAATTACAGCACAAAGAAAAAAAGTTCATCAACTATTGATTGAATATACTTTATGGGACAATTTTAATGCTCATCAATATTATTAGGTAGCCAAGCAGGAGTTATAAAGCTCATCGATTCAAGTTAAGCTATTATTAAGCTAACTCTCCATCGATACACCTAAGCCAATACCAACAACATCAATATGTTCTGCATTATTTTTCTTTATGCCTGAGCATAAGAACTTGCTCGGGCATAAATACTTTCGAAACATTTATTATTTTATTTTTTATCAACTCTTTGACTTTATTATCTATCACTAGCAATGTAGAAATAGCGACGCCTGTAAGGACGCCAGCCAATTTATCGAGTTCGAGTTACTATGATACGTGACGTTGGATTATCCCAGCGATCCGCTTCTGTTAATACCGACGTGCTTAAACCTTCCTTACTCTCATCATTAGCATTGGCATTAGTGACAACACCGCGATGGAAATGAACTAAGTCAAAAAGATCATCACGTGCTGCATCAAAACCAGCACTTGCTCCACCGCCACCTGCAGCACCTGCTGCTGGACCAGGCATAGTCGTTGCCGTTTCAGTATTAGCTTCAGTGCCAGAGTCCCATGTAGGAGCCATAAAGCTCATTGATTGTCCGACGGTCATATTACTTATGTCTGCCGCATTAAGACCGGTAAACGCATCATTAGTGTCAACTAACATTGTTGTGAAACTAAGTCTTAAATTATCTACGTCAAGTAATGGAACAACGAGTGTCGACATTGTACCAACAGAGCGAGGTCCCGTTGCACCATCTGTAGTGGTAGCATCTAAATACTGCGTTGCAGCTAAAGCTTCAGCAAGAAGTTCAGTAGGGTCACCACCTTCAGCGAGCTGCTCTAAACCAAGGCTGGCGGCTTCACCATCGATAAAGGCATGGTAGCCAGGTTCATGTAGAATAATCGCCGCAGGTGAAAATGGCTGACTGTAGGTTAAATTAGTTAACTGAACAGTGAAAACAGCTAGATTACCATTAGTACCATTAGTACCATCAGCACCGTTAGTACCATCAGTTCCATCAACACCCGCAGTACCGGCAGTACCGGCAGCACCGGCTTGACCAGCTGTACCATTACTTCCATCATCACCGCCACAACCCGTTGCTAATACAGCAATAAGAGGCAATAACACTAAACTTATTTTATTAATATTCATGTTCTATTCTCCCTAAATTAAGATGCTGGGATAGTAATGGTTACTCGGGCAACAGGGTTCAACCAACGATGCTCTGTCGATTGCAAATCACTTGCTCCATCGGTAAGACTTGTATCGCCTAGAATATTTCTATGAATATGTACGGGACCATCGGTACCATCAACAACTTCATTAGCACCAATTGCACTACCATCTTCAGCAAAACCAACTTTTACTGCAACACCTGTTCCGCCAACACCTAATGGCACTGGAGAAGCACCTGCACCTGCAACACCTGGAACACCGTAACCACCAAGTGCAGCACCACCTTGTTCAACAATATCAGTACGCATACTGTTTAATTCATCATTTAATTCTGTACCTGCATCATATGCGTGCAACATATAAGTATAAGTACCTGGCGTAGTTGGAATTTTAATACTGTCTAAGCCAACAAATGCATCATTCGTTGGGATCAACATAGATAAAATTGAAAGATAAGGCTTATCCATCGTATCAAAGGCATAACTTAAAGACGTTGATGGCGCGACTAAACCACCAAAACGGTGCCATGTATTCGTTGTATTATCGGTATCTGTAGGGCCTAAAAGTGCTTCAAAGTTTTGACCTGCTGATGCAGCATTTTGCGCATCATCAATGACACCCGCTTCTGCAAGCCATGCTAATGCTGATGTAGCTTCAACACCGGGTTCAAAAGCATCAACAGAATTATCATGGGCTATAACTAAGCGTGGCGTAAAATGTTGTGCATGGGTGAGGTTAGTAATTTGAATATCAATGGTTTGTGCCATTAATGCTGAACTTGAACAAGCTAATGCGATAGCTGATGCGACTTTAAAAAATTTCATAACTTTCCTTTGATGACTAAATGATTTCACATTCAGTATGCGCAGCAAATATTACGAAGGTTTCACGAAGTTATCACGAATTCATCACAAGAGTTAATTATAAAAGTAATGAAATTTATTTAGAGAAAGAGGTTCTATGTATTGATAATATTTATTAAATCTTGCAAGTCCCGCAGCAAGCGTGACAAAATTATTAATCATTATCATTTTTTAGAATTTATATGAAATATCGGTTAACACCAGCACTATTCAATAATATCGCCATTACTTGTTCTTCATATCGCTGGAAACTATTAGCGTGGAGCGGTTTCTCGTTTGCACTATTTTTTATGTTAAGTAAGCAAATTGAACAAAGCACCCCTATTGTCTTGGTGTGGTTCGCTATATTTATTTTATTTGCGGCTTTACAGACCTTAGTGGTAGCAAGTTTTATTTTCTTCTTTGTGACTTTACAATCAAATAAACAAGAAAATAAACCGTGGCGAAAGTTTTATTCAACAATCGAATGGTGTGAGGCCATTATTTTTACCGTTATATTACCTTTACCTATGCTTTTGTTTGTTTACGCACTGATCGTTATTTAACCGGTTGTTTATTGTTTAACCGGCTATTTATTATTTAACACCTAGGGATCAGTAATAACCTTATTTATGTTTTGCAAGTAAGGTTACCAGCTCATCTTCGGTCAATATATCTACCCCTAGGTCTTGCGCTTTTGTTAGCTTTGACCCAGCCTTTTCACCAGCGACCAAAAAGTCAGTTTTTACTGAGATACTGCCTGAGACTTTAGCGCCCAGTGCTTGTAATTCTGCTTTAGCTTCGTTGCGCCCCATTTGTGTCAAAGTGCCTGTTAAGACAAATATTTTATCTTTTAAGGGCTGTTGTTCTGCAGATTTCACTTCAATATCTGACCACGACATTATGCTTTCAAGCTCACTGACCACTTCAATGTTATGGTCTTGCTGAAAAAATTGTATAATATTTTTAGCAACAACCGCCCCAACATCAGGCACTTTTTGCAAAGTCTCTTCATTCGCTACTTTGATTGCAGGGAAGTTAAGAAAATAATTGGCTAAATTGGTTGCCGTGGTTTCACCTACTTCGCGAATACCGAGTGCATAAATAAATTTAGGCAATGTAGTAGTTCTTGCTTTTACTAGACCTGAAATTAAATTATCTGCCGATTTTTTACCCATACGAGCCATGGTACTCACGTCTAGTTCTGTTAACTTAAATAAGTCAGCAGGGGTTTTAATCAAGTTTTCGTCGACTAATTGCTCAACTAATTTATCGCCTAAACCATCTATATCGAGGGCTTTTCGTGACGAAAAATGTTTAATCGCTTCTTTACGTTGTGCGCCACAATATAAGCCCCCCGTACAACGTAGCACGGCTTCGCCTTCAGCCTTAACCACAGCAGAATCACATACTGGACAAGTTGTAGGAAAAACGATGTCACGAGAATTTTCAGGACGCTTTTGCAATTGAACACTGACAATTTGTGGAATGACATCACCCGCTCTTCTTATCGTAACAAAATCATTAATTTTGATACCTAAACGCTCAATCTCATCCTGATTATGTAAGGTCGCATTGCTGACGGTTACACCACCAACAAAAATAGGATTTAAACGCGCAACCGGAGTAATAGCCCCTGTTCGGCCAACTTGAAAATCAACATCAAGTAATTGTGTTGTCTCTTCCTGTGCCGGAAATTTATAAGCGGTTGCCCAGCGCGGCGCTCGAGCAACAAAGCCTAATTTTTTTTGCAGGGCTATATCATCAACTTTAAAAACCGTGCCATCTATTTCATAGCTTAAATTGTCACGTTCTTGCATGATATATTGATAAAAACTGGCGACTTCTGACGAATCACTCAGCAACTTAACTTCTGGGCACATAGGTAAACCCAATGTTTTTAACTGACAAAGACGTTGATAGTGTGAATTTTCTAACCACTGTTCGCCTAATGTTTGACTTGATGCTTGTTCAACATAACCAATACCATAGACATAAAAAGCTAAGTTGCGTTTAGCGGCTATTTTTGAGTCTAATTGGCGTAAACTACCTGCAGCTGCATTTCTTGGGTTTGCGAAAATCTTTTCACCTTTTTTTAGCGCACTAGCATTTAACGCATTAAAGCTGGCTTTGGGCATAAAAACTTCGCCGCGAACCTCTAATATGTCAGGGTAATTATCACCGGTTAATTTTAAAGGTATCGATTTGATCGTGCGAACATTTACCGTGATATTTTCACCAACAGCGCCATCCCCGCGCGTAGCTGCTTGCACTAAAACACCATTTTCGTAGCGTAAACTCACCGCTAAACCATCAAGTTTTGGCTCAGCACAGTATTTAATAGTTTCTTTAGAAAGCAAACGGTCTTTTACACGCTTAGCAAAAGCTTGCCATTCATCGCCAGAAAACACGTTATCAAGCGATAACATCGGTACTTGGTGTGTCACTTGACTGAAAGATTTTAACGCTTGCCCACCGACTTTTTGACTCGGTGAATCAAGTAATTTTAATTCTGGCTCTGCTGTTTCAATTGAAATAAGTTCTCGCATTAAGCGATCATATTCTGCATCAGGAACACTGGGTTCATCTAGGTCGTAATATTGATGATTTAATTGATTGATAAGTTGATGAAGCTCTTGTACTCGAGTCGCATTAGCAGGTGATGACATAAGAATGAATTACTTTTGAAAGAGTTTAAATTACAGGTTAATCAATAAATTAACCTGTCAGAGTTTGCTTAGTTTTAAGATGAGGCGATTAAATTTCTTCGCGTAAATTCGCGAATTTTACCCACATAATGTTGTTCTGTTTGTTTGGTCATAACATTACGTTTGTCATCTAATAATTGACCATTAAATTCTAAAGCGAGTTGCTTTGCTGCGTTGAGCATTTGCTCAAAGACAACGGAAGCATCACCCGCATTAGGTAACATCATAAAAAGGCTAATACCTTGTGTAGTAAAGCTTTCCATATTGTCGAGGTCAAATGTTCCTGGTTTCATGATGTTTGCTAAACTAAAAGTAACTTTACCATTTCCAGCATTATCTTGATGGCGATGAAAGATGTTCATCTCTCCGTATTTCATACCCAAGGTTAATAATGTCGGTAAAAGTGCGGCACCTGACATTTGCTGTTTTTCAGGCATAACCACTGAAATAACAAGTACTTCAGGTTCAACTTCCACTTTTTTATGCTGAGGGATTATCGATTCTTTTTTGGCTGCGCTTTTACTTTCCTTGCTTTCGCTGCCAAAATTTATCTCTATTTGGTCTCGCTTAACAGGCGCTTTTTCAGTAAAACGCGCCGACGTTTTCAATGGTTGTTTAGCTGATGTTATCGGTGTTTGATAGACAGGTGTTTCAATTCTCTCAATAACAGCCGCTTCTTTGGCGGTAACCGAGCCAAATAATGATGCATCATGATCACGTAAATCAGCACTGTTATTATCTTTTTTAGCAGAAGTTTCATCAAAAGAAGACATGTCCCCCAAACTTGGTTCATCATCTTCGGCACTAAATTCGCGATATGATGTAGCTTGTTCTTCATATTCAGCTGTCGATGGCATAGGCATCTCTTCATCATATGATTGAGCACCAAGTGAGTTTTCAACAACTCTTGGTTTACTAACACCATCTTGATCAAAGCCTGAGCCATCAAAACCTCGGTTATTAGGCTCAACTTTTTCAGCTTTTGCTTTAAGCTTATAAGGGTTTTTATTTTTTCTTATGGTCCAAAAACCATGAACAAATATTGCCGTGATAACCACAGCACTGATAACAATCAATGCAGTTCTGAAATTATATTCCATCGGATAGCCTTTTATTATTCTATTTTCAGCTTTGTTTAGCTTTACTTAATTTTGTACTTATTCTAATTCAGCCATAGCGATTGCTTCATCAATATCTACAGCTACCATTTTTGATACGCCCGGTTCAAACATAGTAACACCGGTTAACTGACTCGCCATTTCCATCGCTATTTTATTATGGCTGATATAAATAAACTGTACAGTTTGCGACATCTCTCGCACCAAGTTACAAAAACGACTAACGTTAGCATCATCAAGAGGCGCATCGACTTCATCAAGCATACAAAATGGTGCAGGATTTAACCTAAAAATTGCGAACACTAATGATAATGCGGTCAGCGCTTTTTCGCCACCAGATAATAAGTGAATAGTGCTATTTTTTTTACCTGGCGGTCTAGCCATAATAGTAACACCCGTTTCAAGCATATCATCATCTGTTAAGGCTAAATAGGCACTACCACCACCAAACACCTTAGGAAATAATGCTTTAAGATCACTATTAATTTTTTCAAAGGTATTTTTAAATTTGTGACGGCTTTCTTTATCTATCTTAGCAATGGCTAATTCTAACGTATTAATCGCTTGGGTTAAATCTTCATCTTGTTGATCAAGATAGGTCTTTCGCTCAAATTGTATTTGATATTCATTAATAGCTGCAAGATTTATTGCCCCTAAACGATTAATATCTTTACCTAAGTTAACAATATGAGCCTGCCATAAAGGCTCTTTTGCCTGATCTGGCATAGCGGTTTGCACCGCCAATAAATTCTGTTGCATTTCATTAAGTTGCTCGAGTGCCGCATCAGCACGTAAACGATAACTTTCTGCGGTTAAATGAACAGCATTAATTTGCTCTTTCTTACTATTAATATTTCTAGTTAGTTGCTGAACTTTTGATTCTGCATCACTAATCAGTGTTTTAGAGTCTGTTGTATCATGCTGTATCTTTGCTATTTTTCCATCAAGTTCCGCAACGTCTATTAACCATGCTTGTAACTTTTGTTCATCAACTTGCAACGGCGATGCGCACTCTTCAACGATTTCTTGATGCATGCGTTGTTGTTTGGTGAGTTGTTGAATACTTTCTTGCGCACGAACTAATGATAATTGGCCTTGAGTTTGCTCATGATTCAATTTTTCAATCATTAACGCTTGCTGATGTTTTTGTTGATGGAACCTTTGGCTACTTTCTTGACTGTCTTGAATTTTTCTTTGTAAACTCTCTTGTGCACTGCTGATATGCATAAGCTGTTCGGCATCATGCTTTGGTAATTTTGTAAGCGCATCTTCTTGTACTGATAATAATTTTTTGTTTTGGCTCAGTAAACTTTCTAGCGTTGTTAGCTCTTGTTGATAAAGGGTACTTTGTTTATCGCGTTGCTCTGCCGCTTGTTTAGCCAAAGCAATTTTTTGCTGTAAAGCCTGAACTTGATAAGTAGATTGTTCGATTGCCGTTTTAAGTGCCTTAGCGTCACTCACAAATTGTTCTTTGCTTTTTATCAGCTGACTTTCTTTATCTTGGCATTCTTGAATACTGAGTGTTAATCCAGTCACTTTTTCTGAGGTCTGGCTGATATTATCCGTTAACTGTAGCAAGGCATCAAAATTTTCAGCGCTTCCTTTTCGCAGAAAATACCGACTTAACCAAGTACCATCTTTACAAATAACTGACTGATGATCAGCAAGCGTTAACATTATCTGTTGCGCTTGTTGGTAATCTCGGGCAATAAAAATATTATTTAGCAAGGCCGTTATTGCCGGTAAGCCTTTAACTTGTTCGGCCAATGTGCCGCTTGTTACTTTCACTGAACGAGTCGCGCTAGTCTTGTTTATTTGTTGATCAAGTACTAAAAATAGTGGTTCAATGGTGACTTCTGTGGGGAAATATTCAACCAACTCGCCTTGTAACCAATGATGTAATACTAATTCGACACTTGCCTGCCAGGCTGTTTCTACGGTTAATAATTGAAAAACAGCGCCAAGAACTTTTTGCCCGCGCACACTTAACCATTCTTTTTGCTTAATGCGCCAACCTGCTTGTTGATTTTGTTGTGTCAGTAACTGCTGTAAATAAAGCTTTAATGCTGCTATTTCACCACTGTACTGTGCTTGCTGCTTCGAGGCTAGGCTGATTTGGGTAACGAGTACGAGTTGGTTTGATTCATTATCTTTATATTGTTTTAGTAAAGATTGCTGGTGTTTTTCTTGCTTAAGTAGCTTATTTCCAAGCTCAGCAGTACTCTCGACATTTTCGCTGAAGCTCTCTTTGGTTAAATTCGCCAATAAATGTGTTAATGATTGTTGGCGCTGCTGCTGCTGACTTATCTGCTCGCTTAACTGAGAGATTCGCTGATTAACACTCAGCTGTTGATCATTTGTATCTTGATGTTGGCGTTGTAAAGCTTGCCATTGCTGATGCTCATTTCGCTGCTGTTCAATATAGCCTTCTAACTGAATTTGACTCTCAAGCAGTTGCTGCTCTATGAGTTCAAGTTCAGGTACGTGTTCGGTAATTTTTAAAGTGCTTTTTTGGAGCTGTTCTTGCTCGGCTAGCACCAATTGTTGCGCATTAATCAGCTGTTGCTGGGTAACACTGTTATCGTGTTGGGCTTTCTGTTTTTGTTGCTTTAAATGTTTGATGTTTTGTTCTGCACGAGCAATATCATTACTTAATAGTAATTTTTGTTGATGTAGCTCACCGCTAGACTCTCCGCCTATGGTCACTTTTTGTTTAGCATCAAACAACTGGATATCGATTTTTTTCTGTTCAACAATCAAAGCTTCTATTTCTGTTTGATATTGACTTACTTGTTGTTTTTGCTCGTTAGCTTGTTGATCAAATTTTTGCCATTTTAAAACAGTCAACTCAGCTCTATATTTACGCTCTCTAGTTTTTAACGTTTTAAAACGCTTAGCGGCTTCTGCCTGTTGATGCAGTTTGTCGATTTGTAAACCAAGCTCTACACGTATATCGTTTAAACGTTCAAGGTTTTCTCGCGTATGTCTGATTCTATTTTCAGTGTCTCTGCGGCGTTCTTTATATTTAGAAATACCCGCGGCTTCTTCAATAAAAACACGTAACTCTTGCGGCTTAGATTCAATAAGTTTTGAGATAGTACCTTGCTCAATAATCGCATAACTGCGAGGACCAAGACCGGTACCCAGGAAAATATCGGTGATATCTCGACGGCGGCATTTACTACCGTTTAAATAATATGTATTTTGACTATCTCGATTTATAACGCGTCGAATAGAAACTTGATTACGATCGGCCATATTGCCTTGTATGCGACCATCAATATTATCGAATAACAATTCAACAGATGCTTGTCCGACCGGCTTGCGTGTTGCTGCGCCATTAAAAATCACATCGGTCATGGCATCACCACGCAAATTTTTCGCTGAACTTTCACCAAGTACCCAACGAACAGCGTCAATGATATTCGATTTTCCACAACCGTTTGGCCCAACAATAGCTGTCATTCTTTGTTCAAATGGCACTTTAGTCGGGTCAACAAATGATTTAAAACCAGCAAGTTTTATATGCTTTAAACGCATAAAACACAGAAACCTTTTATTGTTATACTTTGATAATACTCAGCAATAAAATTTTACCAGAGTTATCTATATTTTGTAACATGAAACATCTGTTCAATTTATCAATTTATTTTATAATCACAGTTAAAGAAAGCATGTAAGGATAAAAATCAGCCAATGAATACAATTATTAATCAACCTTTAGCTAACAGTGGTGCCGGATATTTTATTAAGGGCTTTGAATTAATCAGAGAAAAAGGTATTCGCCGTTTTGTGTTTATACCACTACTGGTTAATTTAGTATTATTTAGTGTCGCCTTTTATGGTCTATTTTTAGAACTTGATACCTATATGACTATGCTCGATAACTGGCTTCCTGATTGGCTGTCTTGGTTAAGTGCTTTCTTATGGCCAGTCGCTTTATTATTTTTGTTAGTGATGTTTTCTTTTATATTTAGCTCAGTCGCCAACTGGATTGCCGCACCTTTTAATGGTTTGCTATCAGAAAAGATGGAATTATTGCTCTGTGGTAAAACAATACCACCCGCTTCAACCCTCGATGTTATAAAAGATGTACCACGAACGTTATCAAGGGAATGGTGTAAATTACGTTACTATTTACCGCGCGCTATTGGTTTTTTTATTCTTTATTGGATACTGCCGGTTATAGGACAAATATTTTGGTTTTTATTTTTAGCTTGGATGATGGCCGTTCAATATAAAGACTATCCTTTTGATAATCATAAAATTGACTTTAATGAAATGCGTTACGCACTCAAACAAAAGCAAGGATTAAGTTATAGCTTTGGTATCACAACGGCAGTATTTTCAATGATCCCTATTATTAATCTAGTGGTCATGCCTGTCGCTATATGTGGTGCAACCGCGCTATGGGTTGATCATTACAGAAATGACTTTGTTGATACCTAATGAACTTTCGAGATGATTTTGTTGACCGTTCATGTTAATTAATTATTAATCAGTTAGTTAGCGTTATTTATACGATTAGGTACTTATTACCGCTATTATTATTTGTTATTTAAACAATGCCTTATATAGCGGTAATGATTAGATTATTAACAATATTCTTGATAATTACCTAGCAACACACTAGATTTAGCTAAGCCCGTTAAAGGATCAAATATTATGTTTAACCTAAGTACCGTAAATTTATCAAGTCGATTAGCTTGTTCCTTGAAAACACTATTAGTCGCTTTTATGTTGATAAACGTCAACCTTGCTATCGCAGAAGAAACAGCAATGGTGACCATACCGGCCATGAGTGATGCGCGAGTTTTTGCTGAATTTACCGATGAGACACCTGCGGTTATAAACTATTTTACAAGAAGTACCGAAGAGGAAGTTATCCAGTTTTATCAAAAAGAATATGGGCAAGCGTTAAACCAAGAAAGGAAACGTGGCCGTTTAACGCTAAACTTTAACCAAAAACAACATAGCATCCGAGTTGTTATTTCACAGCAAAACAAGCTACGACAAGTTGATGTGATCGTTGAAGAAAACAGCAATAAATAATATATACATCACAAAATCACATAAAAAAACGCCACGTTAATAAATGTTAACGTGGCGTTTTTATTTTATCATTTTAGTTGAATGTTATTTAGCTTTTAAGACACCGTCAATAGTGCCTTGCGCTAAACCATGATAACCAGGACGCGCTTTTTCATAGACATTAAGTGCCCAAGCTTTACCTGCAGGTGTCTCAGCTAACGCTTTATAAAGCGGTACAATTAACTTACGACGACCGATAGCAATTAGATATTTTGACATCGCAGGGTAAACAGTATCGTAACCGGTTCTTAATGCTAATAAGTACCAAGCATGTGCAATTTCAGCATTAGTACTGGCGGTAAGGTTAAACGCTTTATCGAGTGCGCTCATCCGCTCAGTCGGTAATGTTACCGGCAAGTTATTAATAAAATGCAGCCATTCATGCAAGGTCCATGCTTTAGTTGGTAATTGCGCTAACGTTATTTTATCACTTAACAGACTATTAATTTGACCGTCGATAGTGGTAAATGCACTTGATGTAGGCTGCGGCGCATAACTAGGTAGTCCTTGTTCATAAATCCATTCATTAACTTCTTTATCGCTGACAATATTTGGATATTTATCAGTAAGATTTTTTTTCAAATAAATAACAAAATTGGCAGTACCTAAACTTTCAAAGGCATGGCTGTTGAAGTAATCTAAAATAAAAGTATCAAATTTATCTCGACCAAATTTAGCCTCTAAAAACATTAAAAACAACTGACCTTTCACATAGGGAACACCTGAGAATGCGTCATCAGGATCACGTCCTTTAAGGTCGATATAAAGTTGAGTATCACCCGGCGCTAATTCAGCAATTTCATAATTTAAACTTTGTGCACCAAGCGCTTGTTCCATAACAGCTCGGTCTTCACCAAATACCGCTTCCATAATACGATTTTCAACATAACTGGTAAAACCTTCGTTTAACCATAAGTCACGCCAACTTTCATTAGTCACTAAGTTACCCGACCAAGAATGAGCGAGTTCATGAGCAATTAAATTGACTAAGCTTTTATCACCAGCAATAACTGTTGGGGTAATAAAAGACAAACGTGGGTTTTCCATACCACCAAAAGGAAAACTAGGCGGTAATATCAGTAAGTCATAACGTCCCCAACGATAAGGACCAAAGATTTTTTCTGACTCATCAATCATCGCTTGTGTATCGTCAAACTCACTAACCGCTGCATCTAAAATGCTGGCTTCAGCATAAATACCCGTTTGCTTGCTCATCGCTTTAAATTCTAAATCGCCGACACTAATTGCAATTAAATATGGAGGGATTGCTTGCGGCATACTAAAAAAGTAATCGCCGTCACGAGCGGTATTAGGTTCGTTATTTGCACTCATTACCGCTAATAAATTATCAGGCGTAGTAATACGAGCGGTATAAGTTACGCGAACACTAGGTGTGTCTTGCACAGGTATCCATGAACGTGCGTGAATCGCTTGATTTTGACTAAATAGGAAAGGATACTTTTTCCCTGCCGTTTGTTCAGCTGACAACCATTGCAAACCTGATGCTTTTTCAGTTGATTGGTAATAAACACGAATTTTTTGTGCTTTAAAAGTATTGTTTATGGTGAGTTTTGAACCTAACACGTTATCACGATTAGCCAGTGTGAAACTTACCCCACGCCATTGTCCTGCTTCAGTTTGAGCCATTACACGGTCAATGATTAAATCTCGGGTATCGAGAATAATCGGCTGCGAAGTTTTACTTAACCACTCTAACGATAATTCTGCAAAACCAGCGAGTGATTTTTCATCAAAATTAACCGCTAGATCTAAATAGATGTGGGTTGTTTTTACTTGGTCGTAATTAGCATAGGTGTATGCGTCATTGGTTTTTGCCAAACTTGTAAAGCTCGATAAAACCAATAGTGCAAATAAAGACTTAAACAATGGTCGCATTATGGAAGATCCAATAAAAAAATAGGCTGATAGATTAAGATAACCTACCAGCCTATTCAACTGATTCTTTATAAAATAATTTTTTTGCAGTACATTCGTCTTTACGGTTGTTCCATTCTAATAACAACACGTCTGTTTTGTGCACGACCAATAACGGTATTGTTAGCAGCAATGTGACGCTTTTCGCCATAACCTTTTGCTTCAATTCGACTAGGGTCAATACCACTCTTAACAAAATGCTCTCGAATCGTGTTTGCTCGGCGGTTTGATATTTTCAAGTTATCATTTCTGCCACCATAACTGTCAGTATAACCGTCAATAAGCACCAACTCTAAGTTTTGATCTAAAGCAAGGTACTCTGCGATCATCGTTAAACGCTTTTTAGATGATTTGGTTAAGCTATCACCACCAAATTGATAATTTAATACCGTATAAGAAATATCATCAAAATTGTAATTAAGTAAGTTACTGACACAACCAATAAATTCTTGATAGGCACGGTTAAACTTAGCCGTTGATATACCAACAGAAATAAGATCGTTGTCGCTATACCAATCGTTATAGTAAAACGTGGGGTTCATGCCCTGCTCTAATTCATTAAGCATATTCCAAGCAACCTTTTTCGGTAGACTTGGCGCAAACTGCTTATGAAGTTTCATATTGGCAAGAGTTCGACCATTTTTTCCAGGGCGCCAATTAGGCGCAACAGAACGAACTTCTGCTAATGAATAAGTATCAGGTAAACGCATCATATCGAGTTCAAATTCCATATTCATTTTACGGTTTGCCGTACTGTAGAATTTTGCTTCACCATAATTAGGTATTTGGTGTGATAAGGTGCACTCTAGCCTTGAGTTATTAGTTAACTGCCAATTAGCGTGTTCTAAGTCAGCACCATACTGACGAATACCAGCATTAGCTTGGCTAACAAATACGCATAATAATAATGTGATGATAGTTTTTTTCATAAAATATTTATCTTTTATCCTGCCACGTATCTGTTATCGACCCAATATTCTATAACTTTAGCAGTTATCAGCAATATTTTCATAACTTTAAAGCTTCATCATAGCGTTCGCATAGAGTTTACATTTTTTTTCTGCGATAATTTACTCCTTGAAATTGAATGCTAACTTAAAAAAGATGTAAACATGAGTATAAATCCTGATACTAAAAATAAGAGTTCTGCTGATAAAAATATTAAAAGTGCTTTTGCACAGCGCTTTAGAGGTTATTTCCCAGTAGTCATCGATGTTGAAACAGCAGGTTTCAATTCACAAACTGATGCTTTACTGGAAATAGCAGCGACAACTTTATCGCTAGATGAAAGTACAGGTCAATTCTCTCTTGATGAAACAATTCACTTTAACGTAGAACCTTTTGAAGGCGCCAATTTAGAGCAAGCGGCATTAGAGTTCACCGGCATAGACCCAACAAACCCATTACGTGGTGCTGTTGATGAACACAAAGCGTTAACAGAGATTTTTAAGTTAATTAGAAAAAAGATGAAAATTGCCGGCTGCCAGCGTGCCGTTATGGTTGCTCATAATTCCGCTTTTGATTTGGGATTTGTCAATGCAGCCGTAGAACGTTGTTTGATAAAGCGATCACCCTTTCATCCTTTTGTTAGCTTTGATACCACAACATTATCTGGTTTAGCGCTTGGACAAACTGTTCTTGCAAAAGCCTGTTTAGCGGCAGGGTTAGACTTCAATAATAGTGAAGCTCATTCGGCATTATACGATACCGAAAAAACCGCTGAACTTTTTTGTTTTATCGTTAATAAATGGCAAAAAATGGGTGGTTGGCCCCTAGCAATAGTCGATGAAGAACAACAAGAGAGTGATACACCGGCAAGCGATTAAAATAATTTAGCTGAGCTACTGCGGTTATTATGTCGGCACAATAGATTTCTAACCGCTAAAACAATCAAAGTGAATGCAAAAAATTGAAAGAGTGAATTTTTGGTGACCATCAGGGTAAATACCCCAATAGCGTTGTAAATATAGGGTAAATATTCATAGAAGAGTTCAGGTATTTTATTTTTTATACCGAGTTTTTTTTGTTTATCGAGTCTTCGACAAGCCGAACGAGTAACTAATGTAACACAAGCAGCACTATAAAATAGCGCCGCAGAAATAAGCATAGGCCATGTCATATTAAAGGTAAGTAAATAACCACTTACAATAAAATACGCGAACGGTAAGTTCTCATAAAGCGTCTTAGGTACAAACAAAACGATTCCAGAAATCAATAAGGTGATAAATTAAGTGTAGGTTGATTTTCAACTTTTGATTGGCTTAATTTTAAACACTGTCACTTTCTATTATTTACCCTCTCAATGAAGCCACCGTCATCCTGATATTAAAATACAACGAGGAAAGACACCGTCATCCTGAACTTGTTTCAGGAGCTAGTGCTTAGATACTGAAATAAATTCAGCATGACGATCTCAAGAGCCAGTTCTTAAATACGTAAATACAACCCACAAAGACACCGTCATCCTGAACTTGTTTCAGGATCTAGTGCTTTAGATACTGAAATAAATTCAGCATGACGATCTCAAGGGCCAGTACTTATATACTTAAGTACTGAAATACTACTCACAAAGACAACGTCATCCTGATATTGAAATACAACTAGCAAAGACACCGTCATCCTGAATTTATTTCAGGATCTAGTGCTTTAGATACTGAAATAAATTCAGCATGACGATCTCAAGGGCCAGTACTTATATACTTAAGTACTGAAATACTACTCACAAAGACAACGTCATCCTGAACTTGTTTCAGGATCTCGTTGTTGACAAAACAAAAAACAGATACTGAAATAAATTCAGTATGACGATCTCAAGAGCCTGTATTTATATACTGAAATACAACTAACAAAGACACCGTCATCCTGAACTTGTTTCAGGATCTCGTTGTTGACAAAACAAAAACAGATACTGAAATAAATTCAGCATGACGGGATTGAACATCGTCACTCTTTGCCATCCTTGGCACCGTGACATACCGTTCTTCCTGAACATCGTCACTCTTTGCCATCCTTGGCACCGTGACATACCGTTCTTCCTGAACATAAAAAAACCGCAATTAAGCGGTTTTTTATTACTTTTAATAATTACATCGGCTAACTAAAGCCTAAGTTATTATATTAAAGCTTGTCAGCATTGTTAGCTAAGTAAGATGCAACGCCTTCAGGAGAAGCAGTCATACCTTTATCACCTTTGTTCCAGCCAGCTGGACAAACTTCGCCGTGCTCTTGGTGGAATTGTAATGCGTCAACCATACGGATCATTTCGTCAACGTCACGACCTAATGGTAAATCATTAATTACTTGATGACGTACATTGCCTTCTTCATCAATTAAGAAAGAACCACGAAATGCAACACCCGCTTCAGGATGTTCAACATCGTACGCTTTACAGATTTCATGTTTTGTATCAGCAACTAAAGTATATTGTACTGGGCCAATACCGCCTTCGTTTACTGGAGTGTTACGCCATGCGTTATGAGAAAATTGTGAATCGATAGAAACACCAATAACTTCAACACCACGGCTTTTGAATTCTTCCATACGGTGATCAAAAGCTAATAACTCAGACGGACAAACAAAAGTAAAATCTAGAGGGTAGAAAAACACTACGGCTTTTTTACCTTTAATTGCTGTCGATAACGTAAAGCTATCAACAATTTCGCCACTACCTAAAACTGCTGCTGCAGTAAAATCTGGTGCTGCACGGCCAACTAATACACTCATTCTATTCTCCAATATTTTTATTAAATTGATTTAAATCATAAAACTGACGTACATCTATTATTGAGACGATAAGGTGATTTTCAACTTATTTTCATCTTTTTTAATAAAAAATTTAACTAACGTCAGTTTCAAAAATGATACTAAGCTTTTTCTTCAGAATTATTTTTTTCTGCAGCTTCTTTGATCAAGGTTTGTAATTCACCTTGTTGGAACATTTCCATAATAATGTCACAACCACCGACTAATTCACCGTCAACCCATAATTGTGGGAATGTTGGCCAATCAGCATACTTTGGTAATTCGGCACGAATATCAGGATTTTGTAAAATATCAACATAAGCAAATTTTTCACCACACTGCATTAGTGCTTGTGATGCTTGTGAAGAAAAGCCACAGCTAGGCAATTTAGGAGAACCTTTCATATAAAGCAAAATAGTGTTTTCAGAAAGTTGTTCTTTGATACGTTCAATAGTTTCCATGGGATACCTCTAATTACGACCGAAAAAACCTCGATCTTTACAATATAAAATTTAATGTTTATTACTTTGATTAATGGAGTCTGACACTAAAATAATCAAGGTAATAAAGACTAAAAAGCACTTATTTAGTAGAATAAACAATAACAGGCTTGATATTTACACTGGCAAAACCTATATAAATGGGTACACTAGTCAGGCTTTAATAATACTTGACTAGTTTACTAGGTTTTAACTGGTTTTTAAATAAAAGCACACAACTTCTTTATTTTTGCGCAAAAATAAATTTGTATAACCCATTTCTGGAGAAACTAATGGCTATTGAATTACCCGCATTACCCTATGCACAAGATGCACTTGTACCACATATTTCAGCTGAAACACTTGAGTTTCACTACGGTAAGCATCACAACACTTATGTTGTAAAGCTTAATGGATTAATTGAAGGTACTGATTTTGAAGGCAAGTCTTTAGAAGACATCGTAAAGACTTCATCAGCAGGCATTTTCAATAATGCAGCACAAATTTGGAATCACACATTCTACTGGAACAGCTTAAGCCCTAACGGCGGCGGTGAACCAACAGGCGCTTTGGCTGATGCAATCAATGCAAGCTTTGGTTCTTTCGCTGAATTTAAAACAAAATTTACTGATAGTGCAATCAACAACTTTGGTTCAAGCTGGACATGGTTAGTGAAAAAAGCAGATGGTAGCCTTGCTATCGTTAACACTTCAAATGCTGCAACACCATTAACTGATGAGAGCGTTACACCGTTATTAACAGTGGATTTATGGGAACATGCTTACTACATTGATTACCGTAATCTTCGTCCAAGCTACATGGCTGGTTTTTGGGCATTAGCTAACTGGGATTTTGCTACGGCAAACTTCGCTTAATTTATATTCATTAAAGATTAATTTATTAACCTTTAAGTAAGAATTTTATTGAAAACCAGAGTACCTACTCTGGTTTTTTTATGCTTAAAATTCAATAAAAGTGTCCTTTTTCTTTTTAATTCAATATAAAAGATTTTTATATTTTCCTCTTTGCTTACAAAAAAATCTCTAATTATTCTCAACCTTAAAAAATACCGTCTAGACTTAATGGTAGACATATTCGTTTCAATGCAAAGTTTAGTGTCTTGTTGGGGCGAATATCGATAGTTTCTCGGTCTTATTTGAATGAGTTAAACAATATCGACTTTGTACTACGGTAAGTTTTTACTCATCTGCAAATTTTTTCCTTATGGAGGCAGTTATGAGTATTTTTCAGCATTATCAATCACGTTACGATGAAGCTAAAGAAGAGAACTTTAGTATTCAAGCATTTTTAGCTATTTGTCAAAAAGACAAACTTGCTTACGCCACCGCTTCTGAGCGCTTATTGAAGGCCATTGGCGAGCCTGAAATGATAGACACCTCAAATGAACCTACCTTAAGCCGTATATTTTCTAATCGGGTAATTGCTCGCTATCCTGCCTTTAAGGAATTTTATGGCATGGAAGAAGCTATAGAGCAGATTGTTGCCTACCTTAAGCATGCTTCACAAGGACTGGAAGAACAGAAACAAATACTCTATTTATTAGGGCCTGTGGGTGGAGGAAAATCATCATTAGCTGAAAAATTAAAAGCATTAATGCAGCAAGAGCCTATCTATGTGCTCAGTGCTAATGGCATAAGAAGCCCGGTAAATGACCACCCTTTTTGTTTATTCGACGCAAATGCAGATGGTAAGATATTAAAAAAAGAATATAAAATACCAGAACGTTATTTAAAGACCATTATGTCGCCTTGGGTGGCTAAAAGGCTGCATGAATATCAAGGTGATATTGCAAAATTTGAGGTGGTTAAGTTATATCCTTCAATTCTTGATCAAATAGCCATTGCAAAAACAGAGCCTGGCGACGATAACAATCAAGATATTTCAGCCCTGGTTGGTAAAGTTGATATTCGACAGTTAGAGCACTTTTCACAAAATGATCCTGATGCCTATAGCTATTCAGGCGCATTGTGTCGAGCGAATCAAGGCATGATGGAATTTGTCGAAATGTTCAAAGCCCCCATTAAAGTATTACATCCGTTGTTAACAGCAACACAAGAAGGTAACTATAATCCAACAGAAGGATTATCAGCCCTGCCCTTTAATGGCATTTTGCTTGCGCATTCTAATGAGTCAGAATGGCAAACCTTTAGAAATAACAAAAACAACGAAGCCTTTTTAGACCGCGTTTATATGGTCAAAGTCCCTTACTGCATGCGTGTTTCTGAAGAAGTAAAAATTTATAAAAAATTACTCGAAAACAGTGAATTAAAAAATGCACATTGTGCCCCAGATACGTTAGAAACCTTAGCGCAGTTTTCTGTACTATCACGTTTAAAAGATCCCGAGAACTCTAGTATTTATTCTAAAATGCGCGTTTATGACGGCGAAAGCTTAAAAGACACCGACCCAAAAGCTAAGTCGTATCAAGAATACCGTGATTATGCGGGCATGGATGAAGGTATGTCTGGGCTATCAACACGTTTTGCTTTTAAAATATTATCACGCGTTTTTAATTTTGATCATTTAGAAGTTGCCGCAAATCCAGTACATTTATTTTATGTACTCGAGCAACAAATTGAACGAGAGCAATTACCCCAAGAAACAGCCGAGCGATATTTAGAGTTCATTAAAGGTTACTTGTCAGCTCAATACATAGAATTTATTGGCAAGGAAATTCAAACGGCTTATTTAGAGTCTTATTCTGAATATGGACAAAATATCTTTGATCGCTATGTCACTTATGCTGATTTTTGGATACAAGACCAAGAGTATCGCGATGCTGAAACTGGACAGCTTTTCGACCGAGAAGCCTTAAATAATGAATTAGAAAAAGTAGAAAAGCCTGCTGGCATTAGTAACCCTAAAGATTTTCGTAATGAAATTGTCAATTTTGTATTACGTGCTAAAGCCAATAACAACGGTAAGAACCCCAACTGGACAAGTTACGAAAAACTGCGCACGGTTATTGAGAAAAAAATGTTCTCGAATACTGAAGATTTATTACCCGTTATTTCGTTTAACACTAAAACATCAAATGACGACCAGCAAAAACATGACGATTTTATAGAACGCATGATGAGTAAAGGTTATACAAAAAAACAAGTGCGGTTACTGTCAGAGTGGTATTTACGGGTAAGAAAGTCTTCTTAACTTGTACTTTATTGTTTTAAAAAGCCAATAAAGTAGGAGGATAATATGGCGAATTTTATTGATAGACGTTTAAATAGCAAAAACAAAAGCACGGTTAATCGCCAGCGCTTTATTAAACGCTATAAAAGCCAAATAAAGAAATCCGTTGAACAAGCGATTAATAAACGCAGTGTTACTGATGTTGATCGTGGTGAAGACATTACCATCACCAAAAAAGATTTATCTGAACCTGTTTTTCATCAGGGCAAAGGGGGTGTTAAAGATAGAGTTCACCCGGGTAATGACCAATTTTCAACCGGCGATCAAATCAAACGCCCTCCACAACAGCAAGGACAAGGTAGCGGTAAAGGTGATGCCAGTAACACTGGTGAGGGAGATGATGATTTTATTTTTTCTATTTCTAAAGATGAATATTTGAACTTACTTTTTGAAGATCTTGAATTGCCAAATTTAGAAAAGAACCAATTGGATACGTTAATTGATTATAAAACTGTTCGCTCGGGTTATTGTGCTGAAGGCGTCCCCTCAAATATAGATATTGTAAAATCGCTACAGGGATCAATAGCAAGACGTATTGCTATGACATCAACCAAGCGTAAAGAGTTAAAACTCCTTGAACTCGCCTTAGCGGCATTAATGGCTGATAAACATGATCATGTCCAAAAAATTAAAGACCTAAACAATCAGATCGACATGCTTAAAGGTAAAATCAGTAAAGTCCCTTTCATTGACACCTTTGATTTACGTTTTAGAAACTATGCAAAACAAGCCCTACCTACATCAAAGGCGGTGATGTTCTGTTTAATGGATGTTTCTGGCTCTATGGACCAAGCCACTAAAGATATTGCCAAACGATTTTATCTCTTATTGTATTTATTTCTCACCCGCACCTATAAAACGATTGATGTGGTCTATATTCGACACCACACGCAAGCAAAAGAGGTTGATGAAGAAGAGTTTTTTTATTCGCAAGAAACCGGCGGCACTATTGCTTCAAGTGCATTAGATTTAATGATTAAAATAATGGATGAGCGTTATAAGGAAAGCGAATGGAATATTTACGCCGCGCAGGCCTCTGATGGAGATAACTGGGCCGATGATTCTCCTCGTTGTCAAAAATTACTCACAGAGCATATTCTACCTAAAGCACGCTACTTTAGTTACATTGAAATATCACAACGACCTCATCAAACACTTTGGCAGCAATATCAAGAAATTGCAGCATATACAGAACATTTTGCAATACAACATATTAAAAGCATTGAAGATATTTATCCTGTTTTTAGAAAGCTTTTCAAGAAAAATCAGAGTAAAGCAGCCTAAGTTAATAACGGCAAAGGAGGCAAATAATGGACAAACGTAAACCCTTAAGTGACCAGTGTGACTGGAACTTTGATTTACTTGATCAATATCAAACTGAAATTGCACGGGTTGCAAAGCATTATCGATTGGAGACTTACGCCAACCAAATTGAAGTGATCACCGCAGAGCAAATGATGGATGCATACGCTAGTGTCGGTATGCCTATTGGATATAACCATTGGACATTTGGTAAAAAATTTATTCAAACAGAGCAAAACTATAAACGTGGTCAAATGGGATTAGCCTACGAAATTGTTATCAATTCTGATCCTTGTATTTCATATTTAATGGAAGAGAATTCTATGACCATGCAAGCACTCGTTATGGCACATGCTTGTTACGGACATAATTCTTTTTTTAAAGGTAATTATTTATTCCAAACCTGGACTGATGCGAGCTCAATAATTGACTACTTATTGTTTGCTAAAAACTACATTAGCGAATGTGAACAAAAATTTGGCATTAGTGAGGTTGAATCATGCTTAGATGCTTGTCATGCATTAATGAATCACGGTGTTGACCGCTACAAACGTCCACAAAAGATATCATTAGAGGAAGAGTTACAACGTCAAAATGACCGTGAAGCATATTTACAATCGCAGGTGAATACATTATGGCGAACATTACCGAAAAACAAAGATGATGCTAAGGATAAGAAACCGACATTTCCAAATGAACCGCAAGAAAACATTTTATATTTCATTGAAAAATATGCGCCCTTACTAAAACCATGGCAAAGAGAAATTGTACGCATTGTTCGAAAAATCTCGCAATACTTTTATCCGCAAAAACAAACACAAGTCATGAACGAGGGCTGGGCCTGCTTTTGGCATTACACACTGCTAAACCATTTATATGATGAAGGTCTAGTCACCGATAAGTTCATGATGGAATTTTTACATAACCATACCAATGTTGTCGCACAACCCAATTACAACAGTCCTCATTATTCTGGTATTAATCCTTATGCGTTAGGCTTTAATATGTTTATAGATATTAGAAGAATATGTGAACACCCAACAGAAGAAGATAAACGATGGTTTCCAGAAATAGCCAATAGTAATTGGTTAGATACTTTACATTTTGCCATGAAAAATTTCAAAGATGAAAGCTTCATTAGTCAATATTTATCACCAAAACTAATGCGCGATTTCAAGTTATTTTATTTACACGATGATGAAAAAGAAAATTTTATTGACGTGGCAGCTATTCACAATGAAAGTGGCTACAAAAAAGTAAGAAGCGCGTTATCTGAACAGTATAATTTGAGTAATCTAGAGGTTAATATTCAGGTAACAAATGCTGATGTTGATGGTGACCGATCGCTAACATTGAAATATACACCACACCAAAATGTTCCGCTAGACGATTCAAAAGATGAAGTGATGAAACATTTATATACCTTATGGCAATTTGACGTGCGGTTAGTACAGAACAATGAAGAGGAGGATGAAGAAGTTATTGCACAATATCCAGAATGAGAGAGCAGTGAAGATAATTAAAAGGCAAGTTAACCCTTGCCTTTTAATCACTATAGATAATTTATTCAGATAGCTCTTTTAATACGTCATCTTTAAGTTCTAGCCAAAGCTTACCTGACTCGATACCATATTTACGTACGGCAAATATAGACTCATCAAACTTATCTTCGCTAGCTAATTCAATTAATTTCTTATAATAGACTCGAGATATCTCACGACCTTTAGGATGAGAAAAATATAAAGTACCTAGACGAGAATATAAGCCTCTAAAGCCATTTAAGATTAATAAATAGATAGAATTTCCAGAGGCAACCACCAACTCTTTATTTAATCGATAATCAAACTCGGCAAAGGCTTCTCCGTTATCTTCTACATCTTCATAAGCTTTAATGAGCTCAATCACTTTTTCAGCATTATTTTTAATCGCGCCACGAATATAAATGGCGCTAATATTTGTCCGAGCTGACATTAAATTGTCAACCAGATCAGGTATGCCTTCTTGATCGAGTTGAGCCAAGGTTTCAAGAATATTTAAACTAGAGGTTTCCCAAAAGTTATTCACTTTGGTGGGTTTACCGTGCTTAATAGTCAACCAGCCATCTCGTGCTAAGCGCTGTAAAACTTCACGTAATGTTGTACGCGTAACACCAATGAGTTCAGATAACTCTCGTTCAGCCGGAAGTATAGAACCGGGGGGGAAACCACCGTTCCAAATAGACTCAACAATATATTGCTCTGCAAACCCTGCTGGGCTATGTGCTTTGATAACCATACTGCTCCACACAATATCTTAATCTTAAAATTTTAACTGATTGTACCAGAACATCTATTTGGCACAAGCGGATAAATTCGACGTTACTGTCAACGTTGGTCACTTATGTGGATACTCAGTGGCAACCTCACACTATATTTTGTGAAAAACAACAGAGTTAACCCCTGTTTATTAGCGGCTGTAGAGAGATAAGCCTTTAATTTATGAATAATAAATAATTTTATTTGTAGATAAAGTCAGTAAGTCAAAATGAAATTTACTATTTTATTTTTAAGTCAATACTGAACTAGCGTCTAAAAAACTATTAATATTTAAAGCTAATGCCTAATAAGAAGCGATGAGTTAAGTCACGAAAGCACCCCCTAATAAATTTTTATCTTATTAAAGTACTTATTATGCATAAACATCGATTAACTCAATAATTTAGCAATATTAACATGCTATATTCTGCGAAATAGCATGACAAATCTAGAATTAGCTTACTCATTGTGAATTTATAGCTCAATCGATGGTGTTTAACGCGGGGCTAAAGTGTGTATTTATAAAGGCAATATTTAATTTAATACTGCAGAGTCGAAGCATTTCAAGCAAAACGGCAATTCAATAAATATCACTGCGGCTAAGTTATTAAATAATATAAAGGACTCATGCCTTATATTCTCAGAAGAAAAGGCCACGATTACGCTATAAAGATAGATTATTTACAAGCTTTTCAATGGTACTTAAACTACTATGCATTTTTTATCAAAATAACAGAAACAAGATCCATTCAAGGCGAGACACAATTCGTCATATACTTAAAATAAACAGGTCAATTATGCAACAATCCTTCATGAGTGCATTTTATAAAAACTTTCTTGGCAACTCGCCTGAGTGGTACAAGCTGGCAATTATCTCATTCTTAGTGATTAACCCTATCCTCTTTTTCTATGTTGACCCCTATATTGCAGGTTGGGCATTAGTCATAGAGTTTATATTCACTTTAGCAATGGCATTAAAATGTTACCCGCTGCAACCCGGCGGTTTATTAACGATTGAAGCTATTGCCATAGGGATGACTTCACCCGCTCATGTAAAACATGAATTAATGATTAACTTCGAAGTACTTCTGCTGCTGATTTTTATGGTTGCTGGAATATATTTCATGAAGAGTTTGTTGCTCTTTTTGTTCACGAAAATAGTCACTAAGATCCGTTCAAAAATAGTGGTGTCATTATTATTCTGTTTTTCAGGGGCATTTTTATCAGCATTTTTAGATGCATTAACCGTCATTGCGGTAATAATCAGCGTTGGCCTAGGTTTTTATTCTGTCTATCATAAAGCTGCCTCTATAGGTGAAGACCATCCCCATGACAATCCCGATGATGATGATATAAAAAGCGATTTACAAAGCTTTAGAGGATATTTACGTAACCTATTGATGCACGCAGGTGTTGGTACAGCTTTAGGTGGTGTATGCACTATCGTGGGCGAACCACAAAATTTGATTATTGGTCAGCAAGCCGGTTGGGATTTCATTGAATTCACCATTCGGATGTCACCCGTTACTATTCCTGTATTTGTTTCAGGTTTAATCACATGTGCTTTATTAGAAAAGTTCAAATGGTTTGGTTATGGTTTTGCCCTGCCAGAAAATGTTTATCAAATATTACGTGACTTCGACATTGAAGAAAGTAAAAAACGCAATAAAAGTGATAATGTAAAATTAGTCGTGCAAGGATTAATCGCCGTTTGGTTGATTGTTGGTTTAGCATTACATTTAGCGCCAGTTGGCTTAATTGGTTTATCCGTTATTATACTTGCAACGGTTTTCACAGGTGTAACTGAAGAACATCAAATTGGTCATGCTTTTGAAGAAGCATTACCTTTTACCGCGCTATTAGTGGTTTTTTTGTCCATCGTTGCCGTTATTGTTGACCAACAATTATTTACGCCCGTCATCACTTGGGTATTAACTTTTGAAGGTAACATGCAATTAGTCATGTTTTATTTAGCTAATGGCCTATTATCTATGGTCAGTGACAACGTATTTGTTGGCACGGTATACATTACTGAAATTGAAAAAGCACTTTCTTCAGGAATAATAAGCCGTGACCAATTTGATTTACTTGCTGTTGCTATTAACACAGGCACTAACTTGCCGAGTGTTGCTACGCCAAATGGCCAAGCTGCGTTTTTATTCCTATTAACTTCAGCGCTTGCTCCCTTAGTTAGATTGTCATATGGCCGTATGGTTATTATGGCTTTCCCTTATACTATCGTATTGACCATTATTGGTTTACTTGCTATTTCTTCAGGTCATTTGGAGCAATCGACACAAGATTTTTATGAATCGGGTTTAATTCAGCATCACATGACTGAAGGTGGGGCGTCATCTTCACAAGAACACTAAAGTTAACATATAGTAGTTTTACTGTTAACTTGTATCAATAAAGCGCCCTTATGGCGCTTTATTTATACTAATGATAAAAGTCATTTTTGTGCAACAAACTAAGTGCTAGCAACTATCACGCTAATGCCACTATCACATCAATTTAAGTGTCAATATGTGATGATGTCTATAGTTAACTAGATAACAATCTAAAATAACAACATTGAACATGATTAAGGAAAACTTTTGAAATTTTTAAGTGATTTATCGGTAAACACTCGCGCTTGGCAATTACTTAGCCTAACCGTTTTTGGTTTAGAATTATCGGCTCTTTATTTTCAATACGTAATGGGCTTAGCTCCTTGCATTATGTGTATTTACCAACGTACAGCACTATGGGGAATATTCTTTGCTGGCATAGTTGGCAGCATGGGCAATAAAAATACTCTCTTACGCTCAGTCGCATTGACACTCTGGGGTGTTAGCGCTATATGGGGGTTATTGATTGCCATTGAGCACGTTGAAATTCAATCAGCTACATTATCATTTCTCTATAGTTGTGAGTTTGTACCTAACTTCCCAAGTTGGGCCCCTTTACACAAATGGTTACCTTCTTTGTTTGAAGCAACAGGAGATTGTGGTGACATAAATTGGCAATTCTTCGGTTATACTATGCCACAAATGATGATTGTTGTTTTTGGTGGTTTTACTGCTGCGCTAGTGGTAATTGTATTAGCTCAACTGATCAATAAAAAATCACTGTGATCATTTAAAATGTCGATTTACTCGCTGCTTTTAATAAAGGGTCACAGAACACAGTAGTCAAATTATAAGGCCTTTAATGGCCTAACTAATCTCATTGTATTAAACAATAGCCTCACAATGGGGCACTTACTGCTTAAGTGATAAAATCATGTCTATATTACTCACTGTTATCGTATCAACATTTCTTGCTGGTTTGGCTATGCCACTTGGTGCTGCCCTTGCCTGCTTCGAAAAAATTGGCAATGACTGGCTTGAACAAGAGCTCAGACATAGCGTTATGGCTTTTGGTGGCGGAGCGCTGTTGTCGGCAGTTGCCTTAGTATTAGTACCTGAAGGAATGGGAAATCTTGATATATTACCCGCATGCATTTGGTTTATTGTTGGCGGGCTTAGCTTTATGGCACTAGATATTTATCTTAAAAAAATAGATACACCTGCCAGTCAACTAGCAGCAATGCTTGCTGATTTCATTCCAGAATCAATAGCACTTGGAGCAGCATTCGCAACAGGAAGTAGTAGTGCATATTTGCTAGCTGGTTTAATTGCCTTACAAAACTTACCTGAAGGATTTAGCGCTTATCGTGAGTTAAGTGCATCTTCAAGTTATAAACCGCAAAAAATTATCATGGTCTTTGCTTTAATGGCAATACTTGGGCCTATCGCCGCAGTTTCTGGCTATTTATGGCTATCTGAGTCCCCCAAGATTATTGGCGCGGTTATGCTTTTCGCTTCAGGCGGAATTCTTTATTCAATATTTCAAGATTTGGCACCACAAGTAAAATTAGAAAATCATTGGGCTCCACCGATGGGCGCTGTGTTAGGCTTTACTCTTGGCATGTTGGGGCTAATGTTAACGGCAGCATAAATCATAATGGCGTTATAATAGAAGCATAATTTGCCATTACATTTATGCTAGGTAATTAAGATAAAGGGGCTAAAATTTAGCCCCTTATTTTTGTTATAACAAAAATAAATAGCAAACAATTGCTATTAAACAAGACAAGATAAAACTTAATATTGCCCCTTCTTTCACCATATCTTTAATTTCAAGTTCACCAGTACCATAAGCAATTGCATTAGGCGCAGTAGCAACAGGCAGCATAAAAGCGCAACTCGCGCACATAGCGGCGGGCACCATTAATACCATAGGATCGTAACCAGCAGAGGTGGCAACGACAGCCAAAATAGGCATAAGTAAGGTTGCTGTCGCGGTGTTACTGGTAATTTCTGTGAGGTAAGTAACCACTAAACAAATTGTCAGTATCATCACAATTACCGGTAAATTAGCCAACGAAGACAGCCATTCGCCTAGTATCTGGCTTAAACCTGATTCAACAAACCCTTTAGCAATGGCAATACCGCCAGCAAATAACAGCAACATTCCCCAGGGTATTGATTTAGCAGTGTCCCAATCAAGCAGGCGCGAGCCCTTACCATTAGGGATTAAAAACATTAACACCACGGCAAATAAAGCGACGGTGCTGTCACCCGCAATTTGAACATTTAATAGGTCACTCCAGCCACCAAAGGGCTCTGAGCGAGTGATCCATGCGAGTGCTGTAAGGCCAAAAACCCACAGTGTTCTTTTTTCTTCACTTCGCCATTCGCCTTGCGCGGGTAACTTTATTTCATGGTCGAGTTTTACCTTTCTTGTTAGCCAGAATGCCATAATAGGTAAAGCGATTAACACTATCGGGACGCCTATTTTCATCCATGATAAAAACCCAAATTCTCGGCCAGTATTTTCTTCATATATGCCCATAAAAATAACATTGGGTGGTGTACCAATAGGGGTACCAATACCGCCAACCGACGCAGCATAGGCAATACCTAAAATTAAAGCGACTTTAAGTTCTTTGTTATCTACATGAGTAAGTATAGCTAATGCAATCGGCAGCATAATTAACGTCGTTGCGGTATTTGAAATCCACATACTTAATAAAGCAGACGCTAACATAAAACCAAAGACTAATCGCCGCCCACTTGATACGCCAACTAACTTAACCATGTAAACAGCAAGTCTTTGGTGTGCTCCACTTTTCTCTATCGCTTTAGAGAGCATAAATGCCCCCATTAACAATAAAATAACGTGACTACCTAATGATGAAGCTACTGTTTTATGATCAACAACCCCCAGTAGTGGCAGCAAAGCAAAAGGGACTAAAGATGTTGCAGGAATGGGGATCGCTTCACTAACCCACCAAATAACGGTGAGTAATGTTATTGCCGCCGCAGTTGCGGGTTTTTCTGCTAAGCCTAACCAAAGTAGCAAAAAGTAAAAACCAAAGGCTAGTGCGGGTGCTAAGACAATAAAACTTTGTTTAGTTAACTTCATTTAACTCTCTATTTTTATTATTTTTAAGAGGACGATAAAATTATTTTATAAGTATTCGGCTAATGCTTGTCGAGCATGTTGCCAATGAGTATTCGCCTTTAACTCACTGAGCCCACTCGTAGACGTTTTCAATAAACGTAATAAGCGCTGATTACTTTTTTCATCAATAGTGATATTGGCATGGTCAATGACATCTATACAGCTATCTCGGTTATTACACAGTAATAGCATGTCGCAACCTGCTTGTTGAGCTGCTTCAGCACGTTCAACATAACCACCAACACATGCAGCACCTTCCATCGATAAATCATCACTGAAAATAACTCCACTAAAACCAAGTTGCTTACGCAAAATATCTTTGAGCCAGTAAGGAGAAAAACCGACAGCTTCGCGGTCAACGTCAGGGAAAATAACGTGGGCAGGCATTAATGCATCGACCTTATTGCTATTAATTAACGTTTTAAAAGGTAACATATCAACAGCGAATATTTCATCACGTGAACGAGAGTCAATAGGTAAAGCAAGGTGAGAATCAGCTTCAACACTGCCATGACCAGGAAAATGCTTACCCGTAGCTTTCATACCAACCAAATGTAAGCCATCGACAAAAGCACTAGCGAGTTGACAAACAATTTCTGGATTTTTATGAAAAGCTCTATCGCCAATAACAGCACTAATATCGTTAATATCAAGAATAGGTGCAAAACTGATATCAATACCGACGGCTTGAACTTCTAATGCCATTAATATCGCACTTTGTTTAGCCAGCTCTTGCGCCACACTAATATTTTCTTCGGCAAAGTGCCAAATCTTACCCATTGCCGGAATAAGAGAGAAGCCATCACGAAATCGCTGAACTCGACCACCTTCATGGTCAACGGCAATAATCAATGGCTTTTTAGCGGCACGGCGGATATCAGCAGTCAATTCTGCTATTTGTTCAGGGGATTCATAATTACGAGTAAATAAAATTAACCCGCCAACAAGAGGATGTTGCAGAAGCTCTTTGTCTTCTGCCGTTAAAGATGTGCCAAGCACATCTAGCATAATAGGACCCATATACACACTTTGAAGATGATAAGTTTTTGATGTTGCTACTTTACCTAAATCAATAGTAATTACAAAGGCTGATATTGATATATAACGGTGATACCTGAAAATTATCGCTGACAGATCGAAGTATCACGGATATATCATATCAAAATGATAAAAGAGTAAGATTAAAGTAAAGGAGCAGCAACACCTGCGGCGACATAAGGGATAACTTGTTTAATCACGCCGGCAATGTCCATATTACGATCAAAATCACTTTTAGCGATATCAATTAAAGCATCACTCGAAGACATGGTAAAAACCACTGTGCCCATAGTGAAGTGCAAACGCCAAAACATTTCTTCAGCAGTAAGCTCTGGATAAGCTTTTTGCACCGCTTTAACAAAGTTATTAATAACGCCGGGGTATTGTGTAGTTAAGAACCAACGCAAAAAGCCTTGGCTATCGCTATAACCTCGTCCTAATAATTGTAAAAAATTACTGGTACCATTTTCTTTAAATTCATTTAATGATAACAAGGGTTCAATAAAAGCTGAAAACACTTCAAGTAAGGTTAAATCATCTTGTTCGCATATATTCACTAGCGATAATTCTAAACGAGGTGAAAGCTCGTTCATATAACGAGACATTACTGATTTTATTAACTCTTTTTTAGAGCCAAAATGGTAATTTACTGCGGCTAAATTAACTTCTGCTTGGCTAGTAATTTCTCTTAATGATGTACCATTAAAACCTTGCGTTGCGAATAATTTTTCTGCTGCATCTAAAATTTTGTTTTTTGTACTCATGTGCCAACGGTACCTCTTACCTGCGCCCTAAATGAAAATATTCATCATTAATTAAGCCTAGTTTAAACAAGCGTTTGAAATAACGCAACAATGAATATACAAATCAATGAATTTACATTTAAATTCAACAAGATAGCCTTTATTTTGGTATGACCGCCTCCTCTATTACCTATTCACAGCCAGATGAATATGGCAACGATCACAATACAGACCAAACGTTGTTATATTCGTAAAAAACGCAACGTAGACCTTTACGCTTTATTGAAGAGAATATTGAAGCGTACAAAGTACTGGAGATGACGATCAGTTCAGTCCAAGAATAAAAGTTAAGCCCTAGCATTAAATTCTACGTTTATAAGCCTAATTTAACCTTAATCACATTCGCTAAGGTTAAGTTTTACACACTGAAAGTAAAGAGCATAATATGGCGATATAAAGCACTCAACGTAAAAGTGTTTAGTGCTTTTTATCGAAACAACTAAAACGCTTAGATACGTTGATACTTCCCTACTGGTTTATCTGATTTAATCTACATAGGTGATCTTTAATCTCGACTTTTATTTAACGTTAATCGCGTTAACGTTTGCCCGTTAATTACCTAGTAAGATAATGGTCAAACTTACTTAATCACAGAGTATTGTAAAAGTTTGATCAGTTTTTGCGGTCAAAGCTTTAAGCTGACTAGACAATTTTATATACTGGCGATTCATTATCTATTAATAATAAAAATATAAGACTGTTATGATAAAACTATTCAAACAAACAAGCGTAGCCTTGTGTGTATTGGCCTCACTTACTGCATGTAATGATGAAAATTCTACACAAACTGAACAAGCACAAACGCAAGTAGCTCCAGCATTAACAGCAAAAGATGCGAATGTATTTCTTAACGCTACCGAAAAAGAATTAATCGCTCTAGGTATTGAGGGGAGCCGCGCCGAATGGATTTATTCAAATTTTATTACCGATGATACAGCCGCCCTATCTGCGGCAGCAAACCAAAAATCAACAGAAGCTGGTGTTCGTTTCGCTATGGCAGCGGCTAAATTTGACGATGTCGATGTTACAGATACACAACGTAGAAAATTAAATACCTTAAAGCAAAGCTTAGTTATGCCAGCGCCACAAGATTCTGAAAAGTCAGCTGAACTGGCAAAAATTGGCTCTGAACTTGGCGGCATGTACGGTAAAGGAACATACACGACCCAAGCTGGAAAAAAATTAAGCTTGGGTGAAATGACTTCGACGATGGCAACATCACGTGATTACGACGAATTGCTAGAAATGTGGCAAGGCTGGCGAACAATTAGTCCAGAGATGAAACCTTTATTTGTTCGTCAATCTGAATTAGGCAATGAGGGTGCACAAGGGCTAGGCTACAAAGACTTAGGCGCCATGTGGCGTTCAAACTACGATATGCCTGCTGACGATTTCGCTAAAGAACTTGACCGTTTATGGGGACAAGTAAAGCCCTTGTACGATGACCTTCACTGCTATGTTCGCAGCGAACTAGGCAAAACCTATGGAGAAGATAAGGTAGCACAAGACCAACCTATTCCCGCTCATTTGTTGGGTAATATGTGGGCACAATCATGGGGGAATATCTATGAGTTAGTTGCTCCTGAAAATGCAGATCCAGGTTATGATGTTACCGAGCAGTTAGCTGCAAATAACTATGACGAAATTAAAATGGTTGCAGGGGCTGAAACCTTTTTTACATCTTTAGGGTTCGAAGCATTACCTGAAACATTCTGGACGCGATCATTATTTACTAAACCAGCAGACCGCGATGTTGTTTGTCATGCTTCCGCTTGGGATCTTGATGCAAAAGATGATATTCGCATTAAAATGTGTATTCAAAAAACCGGCGAAGAGTTCAACGTTATTCACCACGAACTTGGTCATAATTTCTATCAGCGCGCTTACCAAGATCAACCCGTTTATTTTCAAAATAGTGCCAACGATGGTTTTCATGAAGCGATTGGTGACACCATTGCACTTTCAGTAACACCTAAATACTTGAAAGAAATTGGCTTAATCGACACTATCCCTGACGAATCAAAAGATATTGGTTTATTAATGAAAATGGCGTTAGAGAAAATAGCCTTCATCCCCTTTGGCTTAATGGTTGATCAATGGCGTTGGAAAGTCTATTCAGGAGAAATTACACCAGAGAATTACAATACAGCTTGGTGGGAATTACGTCAAAAGTATCAAGGCATTGCTGCACCCGTAGCTCGTGAAGTTGATGCATTTGACCCCGGTGCGAAATACCATGTGCCTGGTGGCGTACCTTACAGTCGATATTTCTTAGCGCATATTCAACAATTTGAGTTTCATAAAGCGCTTTGTGAAATATCAGGTAATACCGATGCCATTCATCGCTGTTCAATTTACAACTCTAAGGCTGCCGGTAAAGCACTTAATACCATGTTAGAAATGGGCTCTAGTCAGCCTTGGCAAGAAGCTTATAAAGTGTTGACTGGGAGTAAACAAATGGACGCAACCGCAGTACTCGATTACTTTGCTCCTTTACAAGTCTGGTTAAAAGAGAAGAACAAAGGCAAGCAATGTGGTTTCTAATCTTTTAATGCCATTATAATTTTTTATGACAAAAGCCTGATAATTGACTTATCAGGCTTTTTTATTGGGGAGAATGGGAACTAAAATAATTACTTAAAGTATTGGATGACTTCATAGGTAACATTTAACAACGTCGCTTGCTTGATTTTTATTTCAGCGCCTTTGAAATTAAATAGGATATGCGCACCTTCTTTATTTTGTATAGAAAAATCTTGGCTAAAAGTCGCTTTAGCCATGTTTGATGAGTATTCAGCATAGTTAAAGTTAATTTTACCGTTTGATAATCCTTTATAAGAGAGTGTTTTTCTGAAATAGCCTTTCTCAGGGGTCTTACTGTTATCGCTAAAAATATTATAAGGGATATTTAAAGTAACACTTTCATCGCCAGCAAAAGTTCCCAATTCAAAATACCCATCTTTGTTTTCATCAAATAAACAAAATTTAACCAAACCATCATCATATTCAGCGTCATTAAAACAAGCGGCATTGCCTCCTGAGCGACTCATGCCTAACAAGGTGGTTTTTCCTTTGCTTAATCCTGGGTGTTCATCGTAAATAAACTTAATATGAGTAAGTAAACTAACAGACTGCGTTTTTTGTTCTAAGTAGCTACCTGACACTTTAGTTAATAAGTTATCACCTATGTCTACTGTAAATTCATCGGCTAACTCAGGGCTGTTCTTTTTAGCATTAACCACTATCGCGTCACTAGACAAGTTCTGATAAACAGGTAAAGAAGAACAAGCACTCACTATTACACTACCAGCAACCCAACAAAAAACAGGTAAAAAACGCCTCTTTATTCTATTCATCCATAACCCTTTATCCAAAAATAATAATATGATGAGTAAGGTAGCTTAAACCTAAACTTTACGTCAACCAATCTGTACAAGTAATTGCCTTAGATATATTTTATCAACACAGAAAGTAATATTTCAACCGACAGGTCTAAACTTAATAAAGGGAAGGTTTAATTGTATTAACAAAAACTAAAAAAAAGCGCTAATAATGAATAGCATTGAAAATTTTATCTGGAGTTGAGTTATCACAAAGAAATAACCGCACTAGTGCACGGTTATTTAACAAGTTATCGCTTACTTTTAAGTATTGGTTAATACTTTTATTATTGCCCTTCAGGTCTTAAATAAGCCAAATCATCTTCATCGTCAGCATGAAAGTCATAGCCACCGTCAAAGTCGCCATTGAGCTCATTAGCAACAGTGATAGGCAATTCTAATATCTCCTGAATATAAATAGAGAGATTTTCCTGTTGATCAATAATGCCCTTAAGTTCAGTGAACGTTAATAACTTTATATCTTGCAGGTAACCTTTAGTTAAAACTGATAATTGTTCAGTAAAACTGGCAATACAAGTATCGACTTTAGTCAGTAGGGCCTGTTTATCTGTTTTGGTCAGGTAAGTATTCAACTGCTCGTACAAACTTGTAGTAAAAACTTTTTTATCACTATCAATAAGTAATAATGCAATGGCGGTGTTTAGAAATTTTTGTAATTCAAACAACAATACCTCTTCATCATCGTCAACAAGTAAACTGGTTGCACAATAATCTGTGGCAATGCTTTTATAAACTTGTAATAACTTGGCACTTTTATACCCTTCATTAACTAACGCTGTATGCATTACTCTGATATCAGTTGTATCATTGATGGCTAAAGCGTAACGGCGAATAGATATTTCTTCGAAGTATGAAGGGGATATTGTTTTTAATTGAGCATACTTTGCCCAGCCTGCCCGAAAGCAATAAACAACACCTTGGCTTTTTAAAATTTCTTTTGCCTTATCTGTGTCGTTATCACAAAGGTCTAACAAACCTAAATTACTCATTCCCAGAACAATTTCACAGCCTTTTTTAATTTGATCAGCATAAATTATTGATAGATTATCAGACGCTATTCTCAAAGACATATCAGATAACTGTTGCTTGGTTTTATGCATAAATTCAGGCGTAAAAAAACCTTCACTTTCGCCGTCTCTTAATACTAAAAGTAAAAACGGATAATTTCTTAACTCTGCAATGTTCATTGATGAATTCCAATCAATTAAAGCGGTTATTATAAGCTAAATAAATACGGTGGCAGTTTAGCGTTAAAGAGGCGCAAACATATCGTCGGTATCCATTTCTACAGCAGTCACTCTTTGTTTATTTGCATTTTGCTTTAATGCATTCTCTATATTATCGAGTGTGCCATTGGTACTAACCGTCATTACTTCACGATAAGCTTCTTCGCTTAAGGATTTTATTTTCATTAATAATTCTTCAATACTACCAGAGGTTTGTTCTTCATCTTCTTCAATTTCTGAAAAATCATGGCCGATGAATGGTAAAGACAAGTATAAAAGACCAAAGTCGTCTTCAACTATCGCCGTTAATACTTCTCGTTGTTTTTCTTCATCATCAGAAGAAAGAAATATTTGCGTTAACAAACTATGCGCTTCTGTTTGTGCACAAAAGACGTGGTCTTCATCAATATTTTGCCAGTAAGATGGTTCAACATTTAAGAGTTGTTTTATTGACTCAGCATCCATTAACCATGTGGCAATAGAGGGAATGGTGGCATCGTGCTCTCTGACAATTTTTGCTACCGTTAAAATATCCATCTCGGTTAACACTGCCAGCATTTTTTCGTCGCCGTGCTCAGAGGCAATAGCCTCTAATGAAGTGCCTGCACGTCTACCGCTGTGTTGTGCTTGTTCTATAATATCGCTAGCTAGAATTAATGCATTTTTTGTCAAGTTGATTCCTTAAAACTTATATTTATTTGTCGATTATTTCGGTTTTTAATGGTGAGTTAAACTTAATTACACTCTTATTGATTAAGCTTAGTAGTTCTCATCATAATCATTAGATTCATCGTCATCATCGACTTGAGCGTAATCATCTTCTTCGGCTTTTAAGGGCGTTGCATCATAACCATTATAGAAATGAATCAGCAAAACAGCTTTTTTCAAGTCGTCTTCAGCATGCGCCATTATTTCAGTAATACATGCTCGAGCATCAGCATGAACGCCGACAAAAGGCTTAACGTCAGCCCACTCTGGTTCATCGTTAAGCTCGATTGTCGATAAATTTTTACTATCGATTCTTACCTTAGTTGAGATAGCCATCGCCAACTGATCAACCATGCCATTAAATAATAAAGGCATTTGCTTTAATTGTTCAAACAAATTTGATAAATAATTTGATAATAGATCAGGATTTTCTGGATCCGATAATGAATTCATATTCTCTAAATACATAGAGAAATCATCCGTTAAATATTCTGGTAAGTTAGTTTGGGATTGCATACAAATCTCCTAGTAAAAAGGCTAATTCTGCGCTTGATTAAAAGCACTTTGCCAAAAAGAATCAGCAATTTCTCGCGGATCGGTTATTACCGTATAGTTACTTTTTAAATATAATGACCGTTTTTTTGGATCAGAAATAACATCATATGCTTTTTGAATAAGTTGAAACTTTTCTTTGGCTTCAACATTATCATTTCTATCTGGGTGATATTTATTGGCAAGTTTTCGATAAGCTTTTTTAATTTCGATGGTGGTTGACACCCTACTCACGCCTAACTGTTCAAAATAATCCATAAAATTTCAACTACCTTTAGCAAGACAACATAAAAATGACTGTTGACACAATTGGCGCAATTTTACCTTCGCTATTACATAATTAACATCATTATGTTTGCTTATTTTTCGTTTATATTAAGGTATAGAGGTAATCGATTAAAACTAAACGCAAATAATGTTGTTAGGGCTAACTTAAGCAACAGATAGAAACAGTTGCCGACTTTACATTTTTATTATCTCTGGTCTCAAAACAGCTAATTTAACCAATATTTTATTTTGGGACTGATAAGAGATATCAACATCTTCCATCGCCTCTATTAACAACTCTACCACACGATTAAAATCAGCTTCATTGATATTCATGCCGGTATGAATATCAATCATGCTATCGCCATTATATTTACAGGGACCATTAACCACACCACACAGATGGTTGATAAAACCGTGCTTGAAATGTTTGACGCTCGACTTGGCAAAATAAGGCAGTATTGCTTTATCCTTGACAATTCTTTTTACAAAAGCATCAACAAGTTGTTCTATCCCTTGATGACCGCCAATATCTTGATAAAGTTCATCACTTGGTATTAAATTCTTACTACTACAGCCAAGGCAAAGTTGCAGGACTAGGACAATAAAAAAACCGTTAACATATTTAATCATTAATAAGATCCCGACAAAGATAAATACCAACCCTTTTGATCGGCTAATGCAGCTATAGTGCCTAAATTAAGATAGGCGAGAGTAACGTTCAAATGTTTGTTTGGGAACCAAGCAACAAAAACATCTTGCCAGTCGTCTTCTCCAAGACCTAAATTGTCTGGTTTATGGCGATATTCAGTGCCAATCGCCAAGTGTTTATTCATTAATACGGCTACTGACATTTCGGTTTGTAATGCACCATTACCTTTTGGGCCACTAAAACCGAGTAACCCCATTTCATTTGCTTTTGTGTAACGAGCAGTGGCATTCCATAACACGTTATAGCCGGCCAACAAACCTAAATGAAGCTTGCTCGCTGCTAAATAAATATCGGTACCTGTGTCATCTTTCGCGCCTAATGAAAAAGCGATATCGGCAGTTGATAGTGATTTGTGCTGTATACCTACTGATAATTGTGGCCAAGTGCTATAAACCAAGTCACCGTACAAACGTACTTTAAGACCTAAAATTTTTTGAGATAAGGTTAATGATAATGGGTCGACCTGAAAATTTTGCTTAGCAAATGAAAACTCGACACGGTCATAAAAATTAATTTGCCCTCCGCAGCTATTTAATTGAAAGTCTTTCACGTTAGCCTGCGAACAAAAGGCAGAAAAGGCTATTTCGTCTTCCGTTGCATAACCCGCTAATTGCGCCCAAGGCACTAGACCACCGCCTCCTGAGCCCTCGACTTGAGAAACACCAGGGGTTGCTAATATTTTACCATTAGCGAAGCTAGTCAAAGGTAAAAGGAGTAATATAAGGCTAAAGAGGCGATTCATAAGTTTTATACCATTCTATAAATTTTTCAGCGCTAACAGGTCTTGATAAATAGTAACCTTGTGCATAGTCACACTGAAAGTCATTTAATAACATTAAGCTTTCTTTGTTTTCAACACCTTCAGCGACCACACTCAGCCCAAGTTTATGACCAAGAGAGATAGTTGAGGCAACAATATCTTGATCTTTCTGGCATTGTTCTAACTTTAAAATGAAGGTTTTGTCAATTTTCAGTTCATCGACGGGTAAACTTTTTAACTTAGCTAATGAAGATTGACCAATACCATAATCGTCGACTGAAATCAGAAAACCTAATGATTTTAGGTGAGATAAACGCGCAACGACTAATGCTTCGTTTTCGGCAATATCTCTCTCTGTTAATTCCAAAGTGATTTGCGATGTTGACACTTCGTGATTATTTACTGTGTTAAGTAAATAATCAACAAATTGCTCATTTTGAATATCTTGTGCGGATAAGTTAATCGCTACCTTAAAACGGTAGCCCATCTTATTCCATTGTTCAGTTTGTTGAATAACTTGTAGGATCACCCAGCGTGTTAAGGATACAATCAAACCGGCCTTTTCAGCTAAATCAATAAACAATTCTGGGTTTACAAAGTTACCTTCTTTATTTATCCAACGAATTAACGCTTCAAGTTTATCAATTTTACCGGTATTCATATTTAATTTTGGCTGATAATTCATGAAAAGTGGACTTACTTCACACTCAAGTGCCTCTTTTAACTCTTCTATTAAGCGCAACTTATAAAGGTAAGCCTCGTCTTCTCCATCTTGATAAAATCGCAATAAGACCTGGTCTTGATAAGCTGAAGCAACTGCCATGGTTGATCGCCTGATCAATCGCTCCGCATCGACACCATGCTCTATAGAGTTGGCGACACCAAAATAAAGTGATAAATTAATTTTAATGTCATCAAGCCAAAAAGGACGATTAAGTTCACTCTGCAGCAATTCGATAAAATGTTTTATTTCATTGGTTTTCTGTATAGGAACAGCCAATAAAAATTCATCTGAATTAGTACGCGCAGCAATAATGTCGTGCTCTAAGTTATGATTTGATTTTTCAATATAGACTAAAATACGGGCAGCAATTTCTTTTAAAATATTATCACCATTAGTCAATCCTATGGTGTCATTAAGTGCTTTAAAGGCTTTAATATTAAAAGTAATCACCACTAAGTGAATATCTTTATTAAAGTAGTCAGCTACTTTCGTTAATGTTTTATGACGGTTGTATAAGCCGGTTAATATATCGCGCTCTGCCTGATAAACAATTGACTGCTCACGATTCTCAATAGCCGCGCCCATCAATGAAAATCCTTGATAAAGTTCGCTAAATTCAACAGGCAAACGGTTGGCCAATTTAGGCACATTAAGTTCACCGCGGCCAATTTTTTTCGTAACTTCCATTAAAATATGTAACGGCGTAGATAAGCCTCGAGATAACAGACGAGAAAAGGTGATAGCAATAACGATGACAATCACCGCTATTATCAACATAGAAAAAATCAGCCGATTAAAATCACTTTGAATTTGTGTTAAAGGCACAGACAAGGTTGCTTTTATATCTTTAGAACCACCGAAGTTGATGGTTTTGTGGAAGTAATCTGCTCGTGTTAGCAATAAGTTTGGCGACTGTTGTTTAGTGCCTTGTAACAATTGTTTTATAATGTCTTCACGTTCGATACTTGACTCAATCAGTTGATTGTTTTGTACTAATGTTAAGTCTAAAGCGATGAGGTCTTTCAGTTTTAATAGTGCAACTTGGTCAAATTCAAAGCCAATCACGGTGTAAGCAATAACTCTTGGCGCCTTAACCGGGACAACAATAACTTGGTAAACTTTATTTTCGATACTCAGAATTTGAGCATGAACCTCCCTAAAAGGAAGTTTAGTAATATTTGCTTGAATTGTTTTTTCATCGAATGAGTGTAATGAACTGGTCGTCGATAACTTACCTTCTAAGTCTAGAATCAACATCAAATCAGCATTGATACGTTTACCGTGATTAAAGAGAACACTCTCCACCGTGTTTTTGTCGCGAGTCGCTACCGCTTGTTTAAAACCAAAGTCTGCGGCTAAAACGCTGGCGGTAGTCGTTAACACACGCTCTTGCGACCTTAATGTTTGGTCGAGTACGTTTTGAGCAAAATACATTTGGCGTTCGATTTGGTTTTCTGCATAATCAGCAAACCTAAACCAATTACTCCCCGTTAAAATAATTACGGTTAATAAAATTAAACTGGTTAATAGCCAAGTAATTTGTGCTTTAAAACTAAACCTAGTGTTCATGGAAAGCTAACTCTTCAAAACTGCCTCTTGCTTGAGGTGCATTTACGCTTATGGTGATAAAAATTTCATTGTTATCAATCATTTTTTGATCAACGGTTAACAGGGTATGTTTTGTTAAACCTACAGTGCTATTAGGATGCCAAATTTTTAACTGGGTATTTAACGCTAATGGTTGCGTTAACAAGACCTCTCCGTTGGTATCACTTAAGTAGGCATTATTTTCATCTGAAACATAAATATAGCCGACCATAGCATCATGGATATTGCAGCCCATGACGACAAGACCTTTATCTTCGAAACGAACCGGACTTTTAGGCTTACCTGAATACAATTTTAATTCAAATGTTTTAGCTAGCGAAAAAGAATAAACATGATGTCTAATATCATCTTTATTGGGAAAGCTAACCTGACTATTAACCGGCACAACTAAAACATGAGGGGAAAATTGTTTGTTTATTTGATCCATCACGTAGATACGATCATCGATTGATTGATTTATAACGGGTTGAGGTATGACATACTCAATAACAGCATCGGGCAGAGGGTCGTTATTTTGATCAACAATTTTTATAAGTGTTTGGCTAAAAGCAGTTTCAAGGAATACCACTGAACAGAAAGATATAACCATAAACAATCGAAACGTAAACATTATCATGATGACCTTAAATGATTTTTTTTCGGTTTTAAATAATACCTGTACATATGACAAGAGTCTAATTTTATTAAAGTAATATTCAATCCCACTCCATTGTTAACGGTGTAATAACTTATATTTAACGATAATAGTAAAGTTAAAAGACTTAGCGCTTTACCTGCTAAGCATCAGTAAAAAGAATCGTTGCCAATAGTTTAATGAGTCGATGTAAAAATGAACAATATCCTTTGCACAAGTATAAATATAAATATAAATAAAAGAGCATTAGGGGATCACTTGGGAAATAATCATAAACTATAGCAAAATAAGGGGATCACTTGGGGAGTAATCATAAGCTATAGCAAAATAAGGGGATCACTTGGGGAGTAACCATAAGCTATAGCAAAATAAGCGAGTTACTTAGCTATAGCTTGTCTGGTGATTTTTACTTACACAGTTACAACACAAACGTCTAAAGATTATTGGCCGTTTAAAATGACTTAATTATCAATTAAACCCAGCAAACCTTTTTTGACAAAGCTAGGTAAGGCGAAGGCAGCAGAGTGAAGCGGAGCATTATAATAATCAAAACTTAAGCCTGACTTTTCAACCCGTTCAGCGTTAAAATCATTAATAGGATGGTATTGCTTAGACGCAAAAGTAAAACTCCATAAGCCGCCTGGATAAGTTAAATTACTAAAACTATACAAGTAAGTTTTAGGAAAGACATTGTTTAATACTTTCAATAGCGATTGTTGAATATCCATGGCATACCAAGAAGACTCTCCCTGGGCAACAACGATACCGTCATCGGCTAAACAGTTAAAAACATCTTTATAAAATGCTTCGCCAAATAAGGGTTGAGCCGGTCCAATCGGATCAGTGCTGTCGACAATAATAACGTCAAACTTCTCAGTGGTTTCTTTAACAAATTGCACACCATCACCGATAATAAGATCTATGCGTTCATCATCGAGGGCTGAAGCGGTTTGTGGAATGTGCTCTTTACAGGCGTTGACAACCATCACGTCGATTTCAACCATAGTACATTTTTTTACCGATAGATGACGAATGACTTCTCTTGCCGTTCCACCATCACCACCACCAATCACTAAAACATTCTTAGGGTTAGGATGCACAAACAAGGGCACATGGCTTATCATATCGTGATAAGCAAATTCGTCTCGCTCGGTGACCATAATCAAACCGTCATTTAGTAACATTTTACCATGACCTTTAGTTTCAACAACATCAACGGTTTGAAATTCACTTTTCCCAGAGAAAAGTACTTTTTCTACTTTAAATTTAATCCCCAAAAAGTCTTCAAACTTTTCTTCTACCCATAAATTAGAGTGCATGGTTTTCTCCTGAAATATCAATCATAATTGGCTCAGCAAAGACTGTCTGTGGCAGAATATAGTTGGCAAAGTTTACTAAATAGCCATTATCAAGCTTTTTACAAACACGTGATTTACTCACATATTGTGTTGGAATTAACACCCTTAATTTTTGCTCAAAAGCTTGTTCATTAAAGCTCATTAAATCAAAAGATTTTGGTGCCAGTATCTCTAAAAGTTTTGGCGTAAGCAAAAGTAAATCTATATTCGATTCAAAGCTAATATAACTACTGTCCATTTGAGGCGTCACATGAATGGTTAAATATTGCTGTTCGTTAATCGCATTAAGTGAATAACCGTAAGGAGAAAAGACAAAGTCATCAATAATAAAGCCAGGTAGAATACTATCAATACACAAAAACTGACGAATTTCTTCAGCTGACAAATTAGCTTGTGTTAAATGTTTCGAAGCCTGCTCACTTATTTGATAGGCGAGTAACTCGTAGGTAATGTCATCAGTATCAGCAGTAAAGTCGTTATCTAAATGAAAAACGTAGTTGTGGTGACTGTCCATTTCACCAAAACGATAAGCCTTACCCGGTAAATATTGATTAATTAATTTGATATCATCACCAAAGCAGCTAGGCTGGGCGTTTGAAAAATATTCGTTTTTACGCTGATAAGTGAGCTGTTTAATCACTTTTGTGCCAAATTTTTGAATAAAAAACTCTACCGCTTTAACTAACTGCGTTTCACCACAAGTTAATATTAATATTCTATCTGACCAGACAAATAAACTCGACTCGGACAGTAAAAAAGCTTTGCAATACTCATTTTCAATCGAAGATAATATTTGAGCTTGACTACGATTAACTAATGCTGACCAAAATTCGTCGTCAATATCGTTAAGTAAAGAAAGCTGCTTACCATCGATTAAGATTTCAGCTTTTTTTTCTGATCCCTCAAAAAACATAACAACTCCTCATTAAAAAAATAGTGCGTCATTTTACAAATTATTTCATTTTTATCAATAAAATAATGTAGCTAACATCGAAAAAATAAACAACAAGCTTGCCATCCAATAGCCCTATTTTTATTAACAACACTATATTTTATAAATAAAACTATACATTTAGCCTTTATTTTGGATAATTAAGAAAATATTGCCGTTAGGTATCACGACTCGATGAATATGGTTAAAGAAATTAATGTGGGTTTAATATCCCCGCCAACACCTTTTGAAGGAGCTAAAGATAAGCGAGGTATTTTTCAAAATACGAGCCACATCATCGGCTTTGAGTTTGATGGTACCGCATGCTTTAGAAAAGGAACTAAGGCTGGGCCTAACGCACTTCGAGCCGTTTCTGATGGTATTGAATCGTATTCTCCGTATTTAGACGCAGACCTTGAAGATATTTCATTTGTTGATCTAGGTAATTTACCGATTGATTTATCTATTAATGAACAAAGTTGTCAAGCTGATATAGAAAACGCCTATAGTAATGCTAATGATGCTTTTAACACCTTATTTGAAAATGTTGCTTTAAAAGAAAATAATATTCGCATTGTAACCTTAGGCGGCGAACATTCTATTTCTTACGCTCCAATAAAGAAGTATTTGAGCGAATACCCTGACTTAATCATATTGCATCTCGACGCACATGCTGATTTACGCGATGGTTACTTAGGATATCATTATTCCCATGCCGCTATTATTCGCCGTATTACCGATCATTTTGGTAAAGATAATAAGCTAATACAATACGGTATTCGCTCAGGTACTCGTGAAGAATATCAATGGATGAAAGCACATCAAACACTCAAAAAAAGCAGAGCTGAATTTCTTGCCAGTGTTGAGGCGATTGCACAAGATACACCTATTTATTTAACCTTAGATTTAGATTATTTTGATCCAAGCTTTTTTCCAGGTACCGGAACACCTGAACCAGGCGGAGAAGATTTTCATTCACTGATTAGCTTATGCAAAATTTTACGATCTAAATATTTTGTTGGCTGCGATGTAGTCGAGTTAGCGCCTAAAATTGACAGTACAGGAAATAGTGATGTTTTTGCGGCGAAAGTCGTGCGGGAATTATTACTTTGTTTAGCAGGGCCAAGCACAGCCTAATAGTCGATGAATATCCTAAGAGAACACCTTTAATATAACGCAGTTACATTAAAGGTGTTCCAGATTACTTAGCCATTAATCAAAAAATGAACATAGATACTGGCGCTATAGCCTAAAGCGATAGCCCAACTCCATTTAAGGTGGCCAACAAATGAGTATTTGCCTTTCGTTTGCCCCATTAAAGCAACACCCGCCGCAGAGCCAACCGACAGTAAACTTCCCCCTACCCCAGCGGTCATTGTAACTAATAACCATTGCTGTAAATCCATTACGGGGTTCATACTTAAGACAGCAAAAACAACAGGGATATTATCAATAATGGCTGAAAGTACGCCGACAGCAATATTGGCATAGGTCGGATCCCAGTTGGTATATAATAAGTCTGATACTAAACTTAAATAGCCCATAAAACCGAGGCCACCAACACACATAACAACCCCATAAAAAAACAGTAAGGTATCCCACTCTGCGCGAGCTATTTTTTCAAAAATATCAAAAGGAACGATATTACCTAACCTTTTCAGGGCTTTTTCATCATGACGGATAGTTGCTAAGGTACGTTTTTTATCTAATGAACGAGGAAGGCTTCTTCTTAAATAAAACCCTAAAAACTTGAGGTAACCTAAGCCCATCATCATTCCTAACACGGGTGGCATGTTAACAACACTATGGGTGGCAACTGACGTAGCTATGGTGAGTATAAATAAGAAAATAATTCGCTTCGCGCCACGTTTTAGCATGAAGTCTTCATCGGTTATAGGTGTTGATCTTTCATTAGAGATAAAAAAGCTCATAATAATAGCAGGGACTAAAAAGTTGACCAGGGAAGGTATAAATAGTACGAAAAATTGCTCAAACTTAACTAAGCCTGCCTGCCATATCATTAAAGTGGTTATATCCCCAAATGGACTAAACACACCGCCTGCATTAGAGGCTACCACTATATTGATACAGGCAATGTTAATAAACTTAAGGTCCTTAGGAGCCACTTTAAGGACAATGGCACACATCAACATTGCCGTCGTTAGATTATTAGCAAATGAAGAAATAACGAATGCCATCATGCCTGTTACCCAAAACAAACTGCGTAAACTTAACCCTTTAGAAATCATCCAAACCCGTAAGCTATCGAACACCCCTCGCTCTTCCATCGCATTTATATAAGTCATCGCGACTAATAAAAATAATAATAACTGAGCATATTCTAATAAATTATGATTAAAAGCTTCTTCTGCCGCTTTAGGAATGCCGTGTTGGGTGTAAATCCAACCAATAATCAGCCAAATGACACCAGCCGCGACCAATACCGGTTTTGACTTTCTCAGATGAAGAAACTCCTCACTAATAACCAGTAGGTAAGCGATAATAAAAATCGTTAATGCAGTAAATCCTGCAATAGTGTTAGTGAGATCAATTTCACCGGCTCCAGCGGCAAAAGCAGGTGTTGCAAAGAGGAGCAGCAATACAGTCGTTATTAATTTTTTCACGATATTTCTCTGAGTTAATTTAAAATTTGTCAAAAAACGTTTTATCTCAGCGAGCAGCGCTGCATTAGATATTTCTTTGACAGAGTAAGCAAAGATAATACAAGGCAACGGTCACCATCAAAAAAAGCCTGTGGCTAACGCTTTTAAAGGCTGAAAATTAAAAACAGCCATAATATAAGTATGTTGGGGTTTTATCTGCATGTCTTGCTCACATAAAATAAATATGGGTAAATATCATCAATATATAAGCGTAATTTATCGGTTAATATTTCACACGACAGCCAACAAAACGACAATTATATTCCAATTAAAAGACAATACAATTCTAATTAAATGATAATGAAAATAACATGTCGCTATACAAACATTAAAGGTGGTAAAAACAACAGTCAGACTTACGGTATTCATTGATCATAAAAAGGCGAACTTTGAAAAACTGGCTGTATTAGATGGTGTTAATGCGTCTTAGAAAGTGCGACAAATGATCGAGGAATATATTGAGGAAAAATCAGGAGGAAGTTTGCAAGGCGATGTTTTTAAATAAAAAAACTTTAATAGCTTGGTCGTTATCGACTTTTACAGTCTTTATTATCCCTATAAAGCGCTTAGCTAGGTAGGCTGGTATCGACAGGACTAGTATCTATATTTTCGACCGCATATAAGGTGAGATTGTAGCCGAAACCTTAGGTGCTTTGTCCTTTTAAAGGGGAATATCTAATAGCTATTCATTATTAAATGACCAAAAATAGCTATTAAATTTTATTATCCCTAGCTTAAATAAACGTTAACATTATTCAGTTTTATAATCTTGAAGGGTCATAACCGCATCATGCAGGCTATCTTGGTTTACTTGGATAATACCGCGCTTAGGTCTGTCTAAATCAATGATAATAAAGACCACTAAGATGATTAAGGTGAATAATAATATCGTGGGAAATGCGGGACGCTTCTTCCCTAATCCGCTATTGTAACCAAGCATGCCGCCAACAGTAACAAAAACACTAAACAACAAAAACAATACTGGTTCGGGGACATGGAGTCTAAGCATAGCCGATCGTTTGTTTTCAATTTGAATCATGCTAGACAATGACTGATAAAAGCCATTTGCAATTAACAGTGATCTTGGACTTTCCAATTCTTGTTGTGCTAATTCAATCAGTTTCGCTTGTGATTTACTGACCTTTTTGTTTACAGCCATACGTTGCTCTGCATTGCTCAAATCTATTTGGCTCAGTGAAATACGTAGTGCTAGATAAGACTCTAATTCATCAAAAACGTCATCTTTTACTTTACCACTCAATAGTTTTGCTTGCATGGCTACTCTTGAAATAGCACCCGCTTCTTCAATAACCGCGCTACTTCGTCCATCGTACCGTTGCAGCGACATATTAAACGTGAAACCCAGCAACAAAGCCAATAAACCCAGAATACCGGCTTGAATAGCCGTCGATTGACTTTTCATCTCGGTGTTTTCTGCGTCTTTATTACGTAAACCGAAGCTGTAGCCTATTTGGTTAATAATTAACATCAAAATAAAAAGGGTAATAATAATGATAATGCTATTTTTGTCGTACATTAGTTCTTGGCTCACTAATTAAATCTCTACATTTGAATAAATTCGTGGGCAAAGAGTGGGTTGAGGGGGGGGATTGGTCAAGAAATATTTTAATAAATATCAGTATTTCAGCTAACCTTGATGAAATATTGTAGCCAAAGCGTTATTTTAAGTAAACAGTTTACTCTACTGAGCATATTTTTAATAAAATTTGAAGAAATCAGCACTGCAGATAATAGTGAAGTGAAGTTAAATTTTTATGATAAATAAAAAAATTGCCGACCTAATGAAAGGTTGGCAATTTTTTAGTGTTATTGCAACAACATAGTTAAGCGTTTAACGGCTGACGTTATGACGATTTTCCTTTATCAACGCCTTTGCGTATTAACCAACGCATGTCATTTTTATAACGAGCGCAATAGCGTTTGATATCTTCCATAATCAAATAATTTATCGGCACTAAAAACAATGTAATGATTGTCGCAAATAAAATACCAAATCCCAGACTTACTGCCATCGGAATTAAGAACTGTGCTTGAGTACTCTTTTCAAATAAAAGTGGCATTAAACCAGCAAACGTTGTTAATGATGTCAGTAAAACCGGCCTAAAGCGACGACCACCTGCGGCATAAACAGCCTCAAAAACAGCACTCCCCTCAGCACGCTTTTTGTTAATATAGTCGACCAGGACCAGTGAATCGTTAACCACCACACCCGATAACGCTAAGACCCCCATCAGACTCAATAAGGTTAAATCCATGCCCATTATCCAGTGACCTATAACCGCACCGACAATGCCAAAAGGAATAACCATCATCACTACTAAAGGCTGAGAATAACTTTTAAACGGAATAGCAAGTAGGATATAAATCACCAACAACAAGCCAAACATACCAAATTTCAGTTCTTGAGAAGACTCTTTTTGATCTCTAGCTTCACCAGCCATTTCATAATTCATGCCTGGATACGTACTTATCGATTGTTGTAAAAATTCTTCTAACTCTTCCTGTACCGCAGACAAATTACCTTGTTCTTTGTTAAAGTCAGCCGTAATAGAAAGTGTTCGCTGTCGATCAATACGTAAAATACTCGAAGGACTTAATCCAGGCACGATATCAGCAATCTGCCATAGCGGAACTTCTTGACCGGCTTCGACTCTTATCATCATCTGCTCTAACGTCTCAATCGACTGTCGAGCAGCAATAGGATAGCGCACCATAACTCGCACTTCTTCACGCCCACGTTGAATACGCTGAACTTCAAAACCGTAGACTGCTTGACGAACTTGTCTTGCAACCATATTTAAATTAAGTCCAAGTAACGTTGCTTCGGGCTTAAGTTTTAATTGTAGTTCTTCTTTGCCATCAGACATTGAGTCTTCAACATCTGAAACTGCTGAGTACTGCGTTAATTTACTTTTGAATTTATCGCCTAGCTCAGCTAAATCATTAGCATTCTTGCCACGCAATTCGATATTAATAGCGGGTCTATTCCAACCAATCTCAGCTCGATAATTTAATTGCTCAGCGCCAGCAACTTGTCCAACCATTTTACGCCATTCTGCAACTATCTGTTGCGTGCCAATATCTGTGCTGCGGTCTTCTGGAGGGATTGTTTCGACACGAACACGTCCCGTACTTGAATTACGTCCACCACTAATAGAATAAATATTCTTAATAATAGACTCACCAGATTCGGGATCAATATATTTCTCTTGTAATAACTTTGCTTGCGTAGTCATATGTTGAACAATACGATCGGTACTTTCAAAAGCGGTACCTGTTGGCATTGTTAGTGTTGCTGTTGCTACTTCACTTTGCACACGAGGGAAAAATACAAATTTTGTTTGTCCGCTTGAAAGCGCACCAATAACTATAAAAAGTGACGACAACATAATTGCCAGCGTCGCGTAACGCCAGCGCAGCGCTAATGCTAATGTTGGTTGATAAAATTTAGCAATAAACGACTCTAAAGAGGTCGATATTGCCATTTGAATACGTGTTAGCCGCGATGGCGCGCCTGTTCGCGGTTTAATATGTTTAAGATGCGCGGGTAATACCAATTTAGACTCGATTAATGAAAAGAGTAAAACCGGCACAATAACGTAAGGAATACTCTGGTACCAACTGCCTCGTCCTTCAAGTAAAGCCAGGGGTATAAAGGCTGCAACAGTCGTTAAAATACCAAAGGTAACCGGTACGGCAACTTCTTGAGTACCTCTAATGGCAGCGGTAAGGGGATCAGTACCGCGTTGCATATGTTCGTAAACATTTTCCCCCGTAACAATAGCATCATCGACAACAATACCTAGCACCAAAATAAAAGCAAATAGGCTCATTAAATTCAAAGATATACCAAAAAATGGCATCAATATAAATGCGCCCATAAATGACATTGGAATGCCAAGACACACCCAAAATGCAACGGCGGGTCGTAAAAATAAAGCTAAGAGAAGAATAACTAATAGCGCACCTTGCCAAGCGCTTGTAGTAAGCGTAGCTAAACGTGCTTTTATCGATTTACTGCGATCGCGCCAGTAAGTCATCGTTAACCCTACCGGTAATGCTTGTTGTTTACCTGCGATATAATTTTTAACGGCATCGGTTACTTCGATAATACTTTGATCACCAACGCGAAAGACCTCTACCTCTATTGCGGGTATACCGTTAAATCTTGTTCTCAAGGGGGTTTCTTCAAATTCATCACGTAAAACAGCAATATCACCTAAACGGATTAATGTACCATCTTTATCAGTTAATATCGGTAGCTGGCTAAAGTCACTTGCTTTATAAGCTTGACCAATACTGCGGATAAAAATATCTCCGCCTTCAGTTTTCAAATTACCGGCGGATACATCTGTAGAGTTACGTCGTAAAGCGTCGGCAACCTGCTCTAAGGTAATATCATATTTTCTTAATGACCATTCAGGTATTTCAATCGATATTTCAAAACGCAGAGAGTTATCAACACTGACTTGAGTAACCCCAGGCAACGAAGCTATTTCATCTCGAACATCTTCAGCAAAGCGCCGTAATGTTAAGCTGTCATAATCGCCATACATCACCACACCAATGGCGTCACGCATACGCTTAGGCATCGTCACCAAAGGACGTTCAGCTTCAACAGGGAAATTATTAATCGCATCTACGCGAACTTTCATTTCGTCGAGAACTTCTCTAACGTCGAAACCATCTTCTACTTCAACAGTCACGGTTGAACTGCCTTCATTAGAGCGCGAAGTCATTTCACGAATGCCTTCGATATCTTGAATCGCTTCCTCCACTCTTATGGTTAAACCTTCTTCAACCTCTTGTGGTGAAGCGCCAGGTAAAACAGCACTAACTTGTACAGTATTTATTTCAAATTCAGGAAATAAATCTACAGGGATTTTGTTAGACAAACTATAAAGTCCAACAGCAACGATGACCACCATAAGAAGATTAGCAGCGACGTCATTACGAGCAAACCAAGCGATTAAACCATGCATAATGAGTTCCTAGTCCGTAGTCGAAGTGGATGAATTACTTGGGGATTTTTTTAAAGCCGGTAAACCTTCTTGCTTTTCACTATCACTGTCTTGTATCTCTTGATTCCTTGCAGGTGTTGTCATTTTCTTTTTAGCTAATTCTTCATTGGTTGTCGAATTAATGTCATTCAATGATTTAACTCGGGTACCCGCGGCTAAATTGGCCGTTGGCGTTAAAATAAGCTTATCGGTAGAGTCAATAGCGCCAGCATAATTATAAATATCGCCAGCAAGTGAAGAAGCCGAAATAACGACAGACTCAACATCTGTCCACAAAGGTTCAATAGCACGTTTTTGCAATAAACCATCTTCTGCAACCGCAATCATATTATTCTGACTTACTGCTCTTCTTGGAATAGCATAGACATTCTTCAATTGTGTGCCTTCAATCTTTGCTCTTAAAAACTGCCCAACACGTAATGCGGGGAGTTGTGGAGAGCTAACAAAAGGATTATCGAGCTTGGCAACAACGTAAAGCATACGAGTAGATGAATCAAAAGCTCCTTCGCTACGTACTAATTTACCTTTCCACGTATAAGTTTCCCCCCCTAACTCACCTTCAAAAAGAACAACAGATTGATGTTCCTTGTTGTCTGTAGGCTCGTTGCCTGGTGCATTGTATTCATCGGGTAAGTAGATGTGCGCTAGGTCTTGGGCTTTTACCGGTAATCTTACTTCAATATAATCAGTGGAATATATCTCAGCAATAGTTTGAGAAGGATTAACAACTTGCCCTAAATCAACCATTTGCTTCAAAATTTTTCCGTCAAAGGGGGCTTTAACTTGAGTTCTCTCAAGGTTGAGTTTGGCTTTCGCCAATTGCGCTTTAGATGCGTCATAAGAAGCGAGTGCAGCCGCAACTTGTGGAATGCGAAGTGCTAAATCGCGACCCGCTTTACTACCGGGTCTAACATTCCAGTCGCGCTCAGCGACATCTGCTTGAGCCAACTCTTCTTTGTATTTTACCCAAGCATTAGCGACCGTTGATTTTGCAACATCAACTTCTATCTGATAATCACGAGGGTCGATCGCCAGTAAAACATCACCCGCTTTAAATGATGCTCCTGCACGAATATTATTAGCGACCTCAATAACACGCCCACTGACATCTGAAACTAATTGCGTTCTAGTTAAAGGCTCAGCTGAGCCGTAAGATTCAATCCAAACAGGGTAATCCGTAGCCGTTAGTTGTACTGTTTCAACACCAACAGAAGCCGGCGGTCCTCCTCCCCATTTACGTGGAGTAGGTTTACTAGCAAACATCGCTGAAATAATTGCAAAAGCAATAGCAAAAATCACGATGGTTACAATCAAATGTATTCCCCAAACAACAGGTTTTTGGGTCACTTCCACCGGTTTTTGTGGTGAATTAATATCGTTCATTTAGCACTCTCTTAAATTATTTTTGCTGGTGTCTGCACGTTAATCGCACTTACTACCGGTGATATGTATAAATTAATATATGTTATACGATAAAACTAAGATTAAGTTTACTTTTCATGTGAAAAAATAGTTTTATTTTCAGGCGGGTACAACCAAGAAGAGATAATTAAAATTAAACACGAGGGAAAATAACAACGTCAACGCAAAGTTGTCTTATATAAGTACTTTAAAATAAGATTTGGTGCTAAGTGTTTATAGCCAGTTCTTTTAAGTCCTCAATTAAATCATCAAGTTTATTATTAAATCGATTCAATTGTTTATCTGTTAAGCTGTTCATCATAATATGAAATATTTTTACAGAGGTATCACTATTATTTTTAGATAATGTTTTGTGTTGCTCTGACTTTAATGACTCTGGTTCAGAAATAAGTTCAGTAAACATCACTTCATATTCTTGTCTATCTAATCCCATGGCTAATACCTGTTTTAGACCTGAGTGCCATTTTATTCGATAATCCATTCTATGATTAAATGTCGGTGCTAAACTTTTGGTCAGTTGACATACTTCAATTTTTTGACTTTCAGTTAACTTCCCCAACCATTTTTTGAACTGGTCTTGTCGTTCTATACATGTTTCGTTAAGCCATTGCTCTTGAGATAACTCATCATAGTCGTCGAGACGTTCTTCATTATTATTGGCAATTTCATCGACAACTTGTTTTCTTTGGCGACTACTCAGGGTATGAACTAACGATATCAGTGCCGGTTTTGCTTGCTCTCGCACTGCAAGCCAATGCTGTTTAATATTAACTAACTGACCGTTGACTTCTTCAGCGGTAATACCGCGATTTACTTGGTCTTTTAGTGTGATAAGTTGCCGACTATATTCACTGAGTTGTGTTCGTCGGTGCCATGTATGCAGCTCATTAAATGTCGTATCAAATGTTTTTTGCTGTTCTTGGCTTAAGGTAACGTAATCATCAAGATACCAATTGCTCCACCAGTCTAAGTGGTTATAAATAAAACTAAAACTACAGGCTGATAGCAAAAATGAACTAAAAATCACAACAATGCCATTTTTAATAATTCGTTGCATATACCTGACCTTATTTTATTTGTGATTGATAACTAGCATGATTAAAGTAATGAAATATTAATTACTGTCAGCTCGGGGAATATTTGCCAACATAATTTTAATACGCTGTAGCGTAAAACAAGGATCAATCGCTGTTATTTTAGATACCATAAATTATCGTCAGTACTATCAACTGAAGTCATAAACCATGACAACGGTGTGAACGACATTATAAGGATTTACTTGCTACAAGATGACTAAACAAAGTCGGTAAGGCTGTCAAAAGCCGATGTATCGTCTAACACTTTTGCTAAAATCATCATCCCTTCTAAAGTAGCTAATAACTGAATAGCTTTAGTTTTGGCAATGTCTACTGCTAAACCTTTTTCGTCTATATACACGGCTTGTAACCAGTTTATATTTAATTCAAAAAAGCGTTTTATTTCTATGTTGACTTGCTCTGGCAATGCATCAGACTGTGCGCCTAACAAGCCACATAAACACATTTGATTGTCTTTTTCTAATGCCGTTTTAAAAGCATTAATATAGAGATTAATCGCACTACGGCCCTTTAACTTTGCTTTCTCAGCATTTAATAACGCTAAAAAATCATCTACGTACTGGTGTGCTAGTGCGGCACCTAAATCAGCTTTTGTACGAAAATAGTAATGAACACTTGAGCTTTTAATGCCAATTTCATCAGCCAGTTCCCTAAAGCTAAAATTACCATAGCCACCAGATCTTACTTTATTTTCAGCTAATTTGAGTATTTGAGATTTTTTATTCATAAATAAATGCTATTTGAAGGTGAAGTAAATGATGAAATTATTAAATAAATTTAATAATTTCATCCATTATCAATGACTAGGCTATTTTATTCAAATAGTTAATAATATCTCCAGATTCATACAGCCAAGATTCTTGACCATTTTCTGTAATTTTTAAACAAGGTACCTGTTTCTTTCCCCCTTGTTCGATTAACTCTTTATTAAAGGCTAAATTTTTCTCTGTGTCACGTAATTCAAGCGTAACATTGCTAGTTTTCATTGCGGCAATGACTTGTCGGCAATATGGACAATGAACCTTGTGATATAAAGCATAAGAACTTTTACTCATTATATTTTCTCTCTAGTTAAGGTCATTAAATTCTTTTTTTAATGACCTAATGGTTGTATTTGCGGCAAATAATGCGCCTTCAAGGTAACCGGCTTCTTGCTGAGCAAATTCGCTACCGGCTAAATATAAATTTAATGAGGATAATTCGCCAGCAAACCCCTTCATATTAAAATAAGGATGATTTGGTGGCTCCACTCTGTCTTTTTCAACGGCAACATAATGATCATTACCCCAGCTTTTTAAATAACACTGTGAGTATTGCTGGGCCTCATCACCAAATAATAAGCTCAGTTGATTAATGCACAAAGCTTTAACCCGTTCTACAGATAAACCTTCTATCGCTTGTGACGAAAGCCCAATAAAACCAAATAAAGCGAAATCTTGCTGTACTTGTGCCGAGGCATCATGAATTTCTATCATAGGTCCAACACGGCTAAAGGCTTGCCCTGCTAAGCCTTTCGTTCGCCAAAAAGCCTCTTCATAAGTTGCAATAAACTTAGCTTGGCTTGCCATCCAAGTCGGCACAGCGACAAGGGCTGCGGTTAAAGCTTTGCTTGCCCAATGAACGGGTGTTAAAAATTCATTAATGATCCGCGGCGGTAAAGCTAAAACTAAATGGTCGGTTTCAAAAATAGATGTCGAGTCATCTTTAGTATTTTTTACTGTCACTTGCCAGCTATCGTGCACTTTTGTTAATTGCTCGACTTGACAACTAAGCTGATAGTTATCTTTAGATAGCTTAGCCTGTAAAGCTAAAATGAGCTTGTATAATCCGCCAGCTAAACGATGTAAAAGTGGCCCTTGACCATTTTCAATAATTTGCGGCTGAGTATGCTGATCCGCATGATAAACAACCGCACCTTCAATATGTTGGTCAAATAAATGTGTTTGCAAGTCAGCCACTAGTGCTTTCATCTGGTGATGATGCGGAAATATCCACGTCGGACCTAAATCATGTAATGGTTCATTTTCATCATACACTTTCGGTTGCTCGCTATATATACGGCCACCAAAAACATCTTTTGCTTCAAAAAGAAGATAAGGAATATTCAACTGTTCTAGTTGATAAGCGGTATATAAAACCGCTAATCCCCCACCGACAATAATCACACGTTTATTATTCATATGTAAACTTTAAAAAAAACTATCTACTGATAGATAAATATTAACTAGCTCGACCTGTAAAAGCAACTTTAATTTTTTAGAAGACTTGAGTTTTAAATAAAATTTGACAATATAATTAAAAATACGCAGACTACCTACCAGTAGGTAGTCAAGTAAACAACGATAACCAAATTAATTGGAAATATAAAATGAAAATATATGATATAGAAGGTTTTCCTAACCCATTGCGTGTCCGCATGGCGTTAGCAGAGAAAAACGCCTCTGACAAGGTCACTTTTATTGCTGTTGATGTGATGAACAAAGAACATCGAAGTGACGCTTTCATCGCTATGAACCCCTTAGCCAGCGTACCCGTATTGGCATTAGATGATGGAACTTACATCGCTGAATGTTCTGCTATTATTGAATATATCGACCACACTTTTGAGGGGATATCGTTAACAGGGTCAACGGCAAAATCGCGTGCCGTTATTAGCATGATGCAACGAAGAGCTGAATTAATGGTACTTGATGCTGTCGCTACTTATTTTCATCATGCTACCGACGGCCTAGGACCTGAACTTGAAACATATCAAAATAAAGAATGGGGTAAGAAACAAGGCGAGAAAGCACTTGCTGGTTTTAAATACTTTAACACTGTTTTAAGCAACCAGACTTATGTCGCAGGTGAAGCTTTTACTGTCGCTGATATTACCCTGTTTGCCGGTCTTGGTTTTGCTGACTTTGCAAAAATAGCCGTACCCGACGAATACACACATTTACTCAATTGGCGTGCTAAGGTTGCTGAACGTCCAAGCGTTAAATAAAAAATGACGGTTAGTCATTTTACATGAAGGTTTTTACTAAATGTAAAATGACTCACTTTCACCCTTACTGTTTTAAAATAGGATTGATTATGGAAATTTTAGCTAACTTTGAACAAAGAGCTATCGTGCACAGTACCTCATTAGCATGGTTAGCTTCACCTATGCCTGGCGTAGACAGAAGACCGTTAGACCGAGTAGGCGGTGAAGTGGCCAGAGCAACATCGATAGTAAGATACGCAAAAGGAAGCAAGTTTTCTGCCCACGTTCACACCGGTGGTGAAGAATTTATTGTACTTGAAGGTGTATTTCAAGATGAACACGGCGACTACCCTGTCGGCTCATATATTAGAAACCCACCACAATCTTCTCATACACCTCGTTCTGATGAAGGCTGTATTATTTTTGTAAAACTTTGGCAATTTCAGCCAGAAGATAGAAGCCATGTTTGTTTACAAACACAGCAAATGTCTGCAACACCGACAAAAATACTAGGCGTTTCAATTATCCCACTACACCAAGATACCATTGAAGAGGTCGCTATTTTATCTTTTGAACCGAGCGCAGTAATGAATATTGTCGCGACTCAAGGGGCTGAAGTTTTAGTGTTATCAGGGGAGTTACAAACACCCAGTGATTTATTACAAAAGCATAGTTGGGTACGTTTGCCATTAGGCGATACCTTAACGGTAACCGCTGGTAGTGCTGGCGCAAGAATTTGGCTTAAGACAGGTAATTTAACTGAGGTAAACAAGCAAATAAAACGAGTAAAATTGGCGGGTTAATATTTAATAGCACAGACAAATATCTACCGGGTATATAACTGTTCAAAGTTAGGAATAGCCCGTTCCCAAATAGGTATTTCTTTTCCTAAATACTCACGAACCGCATCAAAAAATAATCGCGTTCTAACGGGTAGATCGCGATGTGGATATACTGCATAGATAGCGCCATACTCCATTAATCTAACGTCGGTCAATAAAGGTACTAAACGACCATCTTTCACTTCGTTATCAAGTACGAAAGCTGGCGCAACAAAAAACGCGCTACCTGATAATGTTTTCATCAATAAAACTTCGGCATCGTTTGCCCTAAAAATACTATTGAGTTTTTGTTCCTTGGCTTCACCATTTTTATCATAGTAGCGAACACCTTCGACTTTAAACGAGGTGCTAGCGTAACTTGCCGCCGGTAATTGCGTTAAATCTTCGATAGTTTGAGGTAAACCATAATTAGCAATAAATGTCGGGGTCGCTAAAATTAACAAACGATTACGCGCTATTTTACGAGCAATTAACGACGAATCTTTGGGCTCACCGATACGAAACGCAAGGTCAAACCCTTCTGAGACAATATCAATAACACGATCATCTAAACGCAATTCTACTTCAACCTGCGGAAAGCGCATTTGAAAATCGTTAATGACTGGCTGTAAGTAACGTTTCCCAAATAAGGTAGAAGACGTTATTTTGAGGACTCCTTGGGGCTCCAAATGATAATTTTCAGCCATTCGTACTGTTTCGCCCAGTAACTCTCTAAGTTCAGCTGCTTTTTTAACCATCTCAGCGCCAGCAGCCGTTAAGGAAAATGAGCGTGTAGTGCGATTAAGTAATCTAACGCCTAATTGTTCCTCAAGGCGGCTGAGCTGTTTAGAAATAACCGAACGGTCAATATTACGTACCTCAGCCGCTTTAATAAAAGAACCTTGTTCAACCACTTCAAGCAACATCAATAATCGGCTAGTCGTATCCATACTTTATTACCATCACAATTCTATTGGTGCTATTTTGGCACTAATCAAATGCAAAATCTATGGTTTTTATCAACAGGTTTGTTACGTAAAATTGCGCTCAAATTAAAAGAGGTCTTATTATGAATAAACATTTAATCGCAGTAGCTATTGCTATGGCAAGCTTAACTTTATTAGGTTGCTCAGAAGCGCCTAGTCAAAAAACACAGCAGCAACAACTACAGTCGATTGATGTGGCAGAAGTGCTAGTCAAATCTGTACAAAATTGGCACACCTATACCACCCACTTAGAAGCACCTGAGCAAGTTGCTTTGAAACCACGTGTTTCAGGGGTAATAGAGTCGATTGCTTTTGATGAGGGTCAGCAAATTAAAACGGGCGACCTACTGTTTAAACTAGATGATCGACCCTTTTTAGCTATTGTTGCTAGCCTTCAAGCACAAGTTAACAGTGCAAAAGCTGCATTTGATCAAGCCAAAAGTGAAGAAGAACGTGCAATACGTTTAACTCAACGAAAAGCGATATCCACTGAACAAGCAGAGTCTCGCACGTCAACATTACGTCAGCGCGAAGCACAACTCGCCGCATTACAAGCACAATTAACAGCAGCACAACTTGATTTAGAATTTACCGCTATTCGTTCACCTATCGACGGTATTATTTCTCGCGCCAACATTACCAAAGGCAATAACATTATCGCCGGACAAAGTGTGCTAACAACGATTGTTTCTAACCAAGCGATGTTTGCTTACTTTGACATTGATGAGCGCACTTGGAATAGCGATTTTGCTAATATTAGTGCCTCCGATCAGCAAAAAGTCATGATGCAAAAAGTAGGACAAAGTGAGTTTGCTTACCAAGGCTATATTGATTTTATTGATAACCAAATAAATTCGGCAACCGGCACATTGCGGGTAAGAGCGGTATTTAATGAAGAGAAAAACCAACTCCGTGCAGGCTCTTTTGCGCGCATCAAGTTGGCTGCAAATGCCATTACCGAAAAAATTATCGTGCCTTCACGCGCTATTGGTACCGACTTAAAAAATAATTTTGTTTTAACTGTTGGTGAAAATAATATTTTGCAATATAAGCTGGTTAAATTGGGTGAGCGTTACGGCAGTTTACAGGCGATTACTTCTGGGCTAAAAGCAACGGATGTTATTGCTGTTAATGGTCCTGCCCGCGTAGGTCCAGGCATGCCTGTCGCACCTAATAATGTCACCATTGATAGTGCTGGTATTGCCTTTACTTTATCACCTGTTGCTGATGCCAGTTTAACGGCAAAACTAACGTCAGAAGAATAAGAGTTAACCATGAACTTTTCACATTTTTTTATACAACGCCCGATATTTGCAGCTGTCTTGTCATTTGTCATTCTGCTTGCTGGTGGACTTTCACTTTTTCAACTACCCGTTAGTGAATACCCTGGTGTTGTGCCACCAACCGTGGTGGTTACGGCAAATTACCCAGGGGCAAACCCTTCGGTTATTGCACAAACAGTGGCAACCCCACTTGAGCAAGAAATCAACGGCACTGAAAACATGCTATACATGTTTTCACAAGCCACTGGCGATGGTCGTATGACCTTAACGGTGACGTTTGCTCTTGGAACTGATCTAGATCGCGCGCAAGTACAAGTACAAAATAGCGTTAATAGTGCATTATCTCGCTTACCAGAAGAAGTGCAACGTCTGGGTGTGGTTGCAGAAAAATCATCGCCTGATTTAGCTATGGTGGTACATTTATATTCACCCCAAGAAAGCCATGATACCGCATATTTATCTAACTACGCCGATCTCTACGTTAAAGATAAAATCTCCCGCTTACCCGGCGTTGGTGATATAAAATTATTTGGTGGTGGTCAATATTCGATGCGCGTTTGGCTTAACCCAGATGCATTAGCTGCGCGTGAATTAACCGCAACCGATGTTATTAATGCATTACGTGAGCAAAACCAACAAGTTGCTGCCGGTAGTTTAGGCTCTCAACCTGCTGCTAACGACAGTGAATTTCAAGTATTACTCAATGTAAAAGGCCGTCTTGATAACATTGAAGAGTTTGAACAAGTTATTATTAAAGTCGGCGAACAAGGCCAGCTTACTCGATTAAAAGATGTCGCTCGTGTTGACCTAGGACAAAATACTTATGCCTTGCGTGCCATGTTAGACGGGCAACCTGCTTTAGCTATGCCTATTTTTCAACGACCTGGTTCTAATGCTATTGAGTTATCAGATCAAGTACGGGCAACTATGGCGTTATTATCTGAAGACTTCCCTGCTGGTGTCGAATACGACATAGTTTACGATCCCACTATTTTCGTCCGTGACTCTATCGATGCAGTAATAACGACCTTAATTGAAGCCATTGTTTTAGTTGTGATTGTGGTAATACTATTTTTACAAACATGGCGTGCTTCAATTATCCCGTTAATTGCCGTACCCGTGTCGTTAATTGGTACCTTTGCGGTAATGCAATTACTTGGCGTTTCAATTAACACCCTATCACTTTTTGGTTTAGTACTGGCAATAGGTATTGTCGTCGATGACGCTATTGTTGTCGTTGAGAATGTCGAGCGTAACATCGAAAAAGGGCTAAGCCCTTTAGAAGCAACACGCGTTGCCATGACAGAAGTCACCGGACCTATTATCGCTATCGCCTTAGTATTAAGTGCGGTATTTATACCAACGGCATTTATTAGTGGCCTATCGGGGCAATTTTATAAACAATTTGCCTTAACTATTACGATATCAACGATAATATCGGCCTTTAACTCTTTAACGTTATCGCCAGCATTGGCGGCATTGTTATTAAAATCACACGATAGTAAACCAGACCGATTAACACGCCTACTTAATAAACTTTTTGGCCGTTGGTTATTCGCGCCTTTTAACCGTGTTTTTGAACGTGGTAGCCATGGTTATCAGAAGCTGGTTAAAAAATTAATGCGTATGAGTGTTATCGTTATTGTTGCCTATATCGCACTCTTGGGTGGAACGGTACAGTTATTTAGCAGTGTGCCCGGTGGCTTTATTCCAGCACAGGATAAACAATATCTTATCGCTATTGCTCAATTACCTGACGCAGCAAGTCTTGACCGTACCCATGCGGTGGTTAGAGAAATGGAAAAAATTGCTCTAGATATACCAGGTGTTGCTCATACTGTTGCTTTTCCTGGCTTGTCGATCAATGGTTTTACTAATAGTCCTAATAGTGCGATTGTTTTTCTTCCTTTAGATGCTTTTTCTCTGCGAACTGATGATAGTAAATCAGCTATGGCAATTGCAGCGCAATTAAACCAACGTTTTACAGCCATAGATGAAGCTTTTGTTGCGGTATTTACACCACCACCAATCCAAGGTTTAGGTACAACCGGCGGCTTTAAGTTACAAATTGAAGACCGTGGTAACAAAGGCTTTGAAGTGTTATTTAATAGCTTACAGGCAGTTATTGACAAAGCAAGACAAGACCCTGCATTGGTAGGACTGTTTTCAAGTTTTAGAATTCAAGTTCCACAAATGGATATAGATATCGACCGTGAACAAGCCTTAATACAAGGAATTCCACTCGATGAAGTCTTTAATGCGCTGCAAGTCTATTTAGGCTCAGTTTATGTCAATGACTTCAATATGTTTGGTCGTACTTATCAAGTAAAAGCGCAAGCAGAAGCTGAGTTTCGCCAAGACCCTGAACAAATATTAAACCTCAAAGTGCGCAATCGCCATGGTGATATGGTGCCGTTAGGTTCTGTTTTAACCGTAACGCCAACAACAGGTCCAGACCGTGTAATGCATTACAATGGTTACCCAAGTGCTGAGCTTAATGGTAGCCCTGCCCCTGGTTATAGTTCAGACCAAGCACAAACGGCAATAGAAGGTATATTGGCCAATACCCTACCCAAAGGTATTGCTTATGAATGGACAGAAGTGACTTACCAACAAATATTAGCCGGCAACACTATGGTGTATGTTTTTCCGCTAGTGGTGCTTTTAGTCTTTATGGTTTTAGCTGCACAATATGAAAGTTTGCGTTTACCTTTAGCCATTATTCTCATTGTACCCATGACTATATTCTCTGCTTTGTTAGGTGTTTGGCTCGTTGGTTCAGACAACAATATTTTCACCCAAATTGCGTTAATTGTTCTGGTCGCACTGGCCTCGAAAAATGCTATTTTAATGGTAGAGTTTGCTAAGGATCAAAACGAGCAAGGCTTATCTCACTTTGACGCTATTATTGAGTCATGTAAGCTGCGTTTACGTCCAATACTCATGACTTCGATAGCCTTTACGGCTGGGGTACTACCGTTAGTTTTTGCTACAGGTGCTGGAGCAGAAATGCGCCATGCTATGGGTAATGCGGTGTTCTCAGGCATGATAGGCGTGACTGTATTTGGCCTGCTCTTTACGCCAGTATTTTATATTTTAGTGACCAAGACTAAACAAAAAAAGGTTGAGGAGTAGCCAATGATTAAGTTACTTACCCGTAGTTTAAAAGCCAAGCAATTTAGCGCTAAACCGCTAAAAACCAAGTTAACTGTCGGTGTCGTTTTAGTCGCCAGCTTATTATCGGGATGTGCCACCAAAATTGATGAGCAACAGCATCAACAATTAATGAAAAGTTTTATTGCTGATGCTGATATAGCCACACAGTTGACCGGTCAAGACGAGATTAATTGGTGGCAACAACTCAACTCAGTACAATTGAATCAATTGATTAAAGATGCACTTACCAATAACCATGACTTAAAAACAAGTCAGTTACAATTGCAAAGTGCTTTAGCTAAACTCAAGGTAGAAAAGAGTGATTTTCTACCACAAGGTGGGCTTGAGGTTGGTGCGCAACGCACCAGCATAGCTGATAATATTAGTCGTCAATCAAGTGCTAATCTAGCCTTAAGTTGGCAACTCGATTTATTTGGTCGTATTAATGCGTTAGTTGATGCCGCCAATGCATCAGCGATGAGCCAGGCTGAACAATTACGCGCCTTGCAAATCGAAGTGATTTCGTCTGTTGTTAAAGGTTTCATTAGTTATCAGGGCAATATGCAAAAGCAAGAGATTATTAGTCTGCAAGTTGCTGCGCTTAAAAAAAGTATCTTGGTTCTTTCCGCCAGGGTTGAAGAAGGCATTGCTAATGAACTTGACTTAAACCGCACTCGTGCTCAGTTAAGTCAACAACAAGCATTATTACCTGAAACAAGTTATGCATTATATAACGATTTATCTACGTTGGCCTTATTAACCGGTCGTTTAAGCGGCGATATAAAGCTTAATAATGAACAAAAGATCTTTGACTTACCCTTTGAGGTCACTTTAGCGCAACCCAGTTCGGCTATAGCTTTACGTCCTGATATTAGCCAAGCCTTATATCAATTTAGCCAAGCTAATTCGTTAAGTGTAGCCGCAAGTAAAGCCTTGTTACCTGACATTAGTTTAAGTGCCTTTGTTGGTGTGCTAAGCCTTGGCAGTAGCCAATTAAATAATAGCCAGCATCAATGGCAAGTCGCGCCACAAATACAATGGTCATTATTAAGCTATCCAGCTTTACTGGCGCAACGTGACGCGCAGCAATATTTAAGTGAAGCGGCATATAGCCAATATCAGCAGGTTGTTTTAGCGGCTATTAATGACAGTGAACTATCGTTACAATTGCTGACAAAGCACCTTGAACAAAAACGCTTTGCAGATAAACGTTTCCAATTTGCTCATCAAGCTTTTATGCAAGCTAACGCTATGTATCAAGAGGGGCAAATTCCTTACTTAGAGTTGTTAGATGCGCGGCAGGATGTTTTAATAGCCCAAGAAAATGCAGTAAACGCGACCATTTCTTCATCTCTGGCCAAAGTAAGTGCCTATCAGGCTTTTAATGGTCGGTGGAGTTACGGTTTAATCACCTTGTAAAGTTTGAGTTTTTTTATGCTAACTACTGAGATATTGCCCAACATTGACCAACCTACTTCTATGCGAGCTATAGTGCTTGAAAAGGCAAACGAAAAAATCCATTTATCTGACGTGCAATTGCCGTTACCTGAGTGCGATGAACACGAGCTGTTAGTTAAGGTTGAATATGTAGGTCTCAATCCTATTGATGCTCATTTCGCTAAAAGTGGATTTTCTCAATGGCAATATCCTCATATTCTTGGCTTAGATGCAGTTGGCATTGTCGTCCAAGCTAAAAAAGGCCTGTTTCCTAATATTGGCGATCGCGTTATGTGGCATGCCAATATTGGTCAACAAGGCGTGCTAAGTGAGTACGCTAAAGTCCCTAACTTTGCCGTTTCTATTGTGCCAAAAAATGTTACAGCAAGTGAAGCGGCAACACTTCCTTGTGCCGGTATGACGGCTTTAATTGCTTTAGATAAATTACAAGTAGTACAAGGTGATACTATTTTAATTGAGGCTGGTGCAGGTGCTGTTGGGCAATTTGCTATTCAGTTTGCCAAGGAACGTGGAGCAGATGTGTTTACCACGGCTGCTAAGCATAATCATAAATTAGTAAAGAAACTCGGTGCTGATGCAATATTTGATTACCACGATAAAAAACTTTGTCAAAAAATTCGCCTAGCATTAGGACCACAAGGTTTTGATGCAGTTCTTGACTCTGTTGGTGGTGACTCAACAATGCGTAATATTGAGCTGATGAGGTTTTGTGGTCGTATTGCTTGCTTGCGTCCCTTGCCTAACATTGACCAAGAGCTCATGTTTAGAAAAGCGCCCAATATCGGCATAGTATCACTCGCTGGTGCGTGGTTAGCCAATAGCTTGTGCGCACAACAAAAAATGAGTTTTAAGAGTAATCAATTACTTGATGCACTAGCAAAAGGCAGTATTCAAACGCCTGATATTACCTTAATTGAATTTAACGCACATCAGGTTTCTCGTGCCCTGCATATTCAAGTTGATGGAGGTTTTACCGGTAAACAAGTGGTAAAAATATTTGCCTGAGGGTTTTATTTAGTCCCTTGGCTGGCTACTTTTTGAGTGCCAATCTGAGATACCATAACGCTGCAATATTTTTGACAGTTGTCCTTCTGATCTTAGTTTTATTAAGCCTTTATCAAAGGCACTAATATAGTTAAGTTTAGTGTCTGGTGCAAAGCCGATAAAAAGCGGAACAAATATACCTTGGGTACCGGCATATTGTAAGTTAGTGATTTTTTTATCCTGAATTTCATATTCAACATTAAAACGCGAATCAAGCAGCACAGTTATACGCTGCTTACTGAGCATTTTTAAAGCACTGGATAACGGCTTATCTCCCGAGGCTAAAAATATAAATTCACCCGAGGTTTCTTTTAGGCGACTCACTGCACTGCCGTATTCATAGCCATTAATAAGCCCAAGAATATTGCCCTGTTCAATGAAGTTTTTAAGGTTCTCTATGGTAGAAAATTTCCATTGAGTTTCGTTACTAACATAAAAGTCATTATACAAGCCGCCATAAACTTGTTGGCTTTGCCTTAAATCAAAAGCTTCAATGTGTTCTTTTGTTAAAGCGAGGACCATGTCTAACTTTGATTGTTGAAGAAGCCTTAATGAACGAGCCAGCGGCATAAGGGTAAAATTAACATCATAGTCTTGAGCTTCAGCAATTTCACTGATGATTTCAATTAATATACCTGGCTTATCATCTTCATTACAAATGTAAGGACACCATTCGTCTGAAGCAATGTTTATGGTGTCATTTGCCCCAACTTGCAGTGACCATGAAAAAACAATAAATAATATATATTTATACGGCATTTAGCACCATCGTTTTTACCTAATTTCAACGGTGAAATTAGGTAAAACCCCATAAGAATGTAAGTAGATCTATTGGTATATTAATAATTATAACAATAGTCAGCTATTAGCTTGTTAAAGATTAGCTTATTTTTAACTTTAACTTTAACAGAAACGACCGATTACTTGTTACTAGGGTCAAAAGTAACAATACCAATTTATACCTTACAGGCATTGCTAATGTAAAGTCGCTCGTCAAACAACTGGCCATTCATCCCATGATTGTAATCAATACACCCCGTTATTTTATCATGTCAGTGGCAACTACCTATTTGAAAACCTAGCATTAAATCAAGTCTTTGCCTTAACAGGACTACAGACCATAACTGCCGGTAAAGTCTAAAACAATGACATTAACACATGCAAGGAAATGTACAGGTAACATTTTATCTTATTACTTGCGAAAATAAATTATGTAGGATCAATAGGTACACAAAAATGATCATTTATTGAACTGGCAAGTGTCTTATTGCATTGATTTTATTGTTGTACACTCCCAAAAGTATCATTAACATCTTTTTATATTTATCTCAGCCATTTGATTTAAGTAATCTAGCCTCTCTTATTTAGATACTATTAGCCTTATACACCTAAAATTTAGTAAGATGCTGGCTAATCTTTGTCACTTAATAGCATGCTAAAGATTTAAAATAACGATGCTTGGTCAGAGTATCGTTAAAGTAATCATAATTCTTCACTGCATATACGGTAATATTTTTAGGAAATGAAATGAAGTTAAATTGCGACCTCGGCGAAAGTTTTGGCTCTTGGAATATGGGCTCAGACGCAAAAGTAATGCCGCACATTGATCAAGCAAATATTGCTTGTGGCTTCCATGCCGGCGATCCTTTGGTCATGCAAAAAACATTAGAATTAGCTAAGCAGCACAACGTTAGTGTTGGCGCTCATCCTAGTTACCCTGATTTAGTTGGTTTTGGTCGTCGCTCAATGAAGTGCTCCACAGAAGAAATTATTGCGTTAGTTTTATATCAGGTGGCGGCTATTGATGGCGTTGCTCAGTCTTTAGATATTGAGCTTAGCTATGTAAAACCTCATGGTGCACTATATAACGACATGATGACTAATATTGAAGTGCGCGAGGCGATACTTTCAGCCATAGCCCAATATCACAAACCACTTAAGCTAATGATACAAGCAAGCTCAAATATTAAAAAACATCGCGCTCAAGCAGAAAAATTTAACGTGGAAATACTCACTGAAGCCTTTGCTGACAGATGCTACAACGATGATGGCAGCTTGTTATCACGCAACATAACAGGTGCGGTGCATAATAGAGAAAAAATGATCGCACAAGTTAAACTGTTAAAAGAGCAAAGCAGTGTCATCACTATTAATGGTAAGCGCTTACCTTTAGAAGTAGACAGCTTGTGTGTGCACGGTGACAACCTCGAGGGCGTAGAAGCAATAGCCACTATTAGGGAGCTTATTCGTTAATGTCAGCAACATTTAAAATAGAAATTGCCGGTGAAAACAGCTTGATCCTTTATTTTGACCAACCCGTTAATGATGAAGTTGCCGCAAAAGTACAGCAAGCACAATGGCTGATCAGGCAAGAGATGAGCAATGATATTATTGATTTAATACCATCTTATGCTTCAATATTAGTGATGTTTAATTTACACAATATCGACCATCATCAGATCACTAACAAATTGCAAAAGCTATTAATAAACTCACCAATAATTAATCATAATCAAGGGGCACTCATCGAATTACCTGTTTATTATTCGAGCGAGTCAGGACCCGATTTAGCGGCTATGGCTAAATCTAAAGACTTAACCATAGAGCAAATAATTACCCTACATCAGCAACAAGAATATAACGTTTATGCGATTGGCTTTGCGCCGGGCTTTGCTTATTTAGGCGAAGTTGATCAGCGTATTGCGATGCCTAGATTAAGCACTCCTCGTATAAAAGTGCCTAAAGGGGCTGTTGGTATTGCTGACAGGCAAACAGCTGTTTATCCAAGTACTTCTCCCGGTGGTTGGAATATTATTGGTCTTTGCCCTATTGAAATGTTTAACGCCAATAAAGCGCCGACAATGCCCGTTCAAGTAGGTGATAGGGTTAAATTTAAAGCGATTTCCAAAGATGAATTTTTTGCACTAGGTGGTGTATTAGGTGCAACATATGATTAGTCAAAGTAAAGCTTCTTTAAGAAGACCGGCAATAAACTTAGGTTTTATTGTTAAACGACCAGGCATGTTAAGTCTTGTTCAAGATGAGGGTCGTTATGGTGCTTTTAATGTCGGTTTAACCAATGGTGGTCCGATTGATAAGCTGGCTTTTCACTGGGCAAACCGCTTATGTAATAATGCCCTTAATGTTAGTGCTATTGAAGTGAGTGTTGGTGGTTTTGCCATCATTGCACAAGTAGATGCTGTTATTGCCGTAACAGGCGCTGACATGCCATTAACCATTAACGGTCAAGTAAAAACGTTATGGCGCAGTTATCAGGTGAAAGCCGGTGACTTAATCGAACTAGGTTTTACTAACCTTGGTATGCGAAGTTATTTTGCTGTTGCTGGTGGTTTTAATATAACACCCAGTTTTGGCAGCACTGCAACCGTTTGCCGTGAAGGTATCGGGGGATTAAAGGGCAAAAAATTAGCCGCGAACGATATACTCCCTTGTGTAACAACAAAAGATTCTCAATTAGTTAATTTATCTATAGAAGACCAACCTAAATATAGCCAAGAAGTACTGCTGCGTATTATTCCTAGTTATCAGAAACATCATTTCAGTGTAGAACAGCAAAAATTGTTTTTTTCAAGTGAATATAGCGTTGGTAAAAGCTTTGATCGGATGGGTTATCGTTTAGAAGGTCAAAAAATTGTCTCTGATATTAACGGCATCTTATCAGAGGGTATTTGTCATGGTGCCGTGCAAATTCCTAGCGATGGCCAACCAATAGTATTAATGAATGATCGTCAAACAATTGGTGGCTACCCTAAAATCGGTGCAGTTATATCCATTGATACCGCCAAATTAGGTCAGTTATCTCAAGGCGGTAAAGTACGCTTTGCGCCTATTACGATGGAAAAGGCACGTGAACTTATTCTCGAAGATTTAAGCTTATTTGAACAAACCCAAGTTAGCGTCTGTGATTAATATAAGTCACACAAATAAGCTATTGGTTTAGTTTGAAGCTATGGTTGTATTACTTAGCGCGAGTAAAGACCTGCTTATAGTAATAATGCAAAACATAACCAGAAGCGAGTACAGGGAAAATAATAGAACTTAATAAATTAGCCCACTGCCCTGTTGATGGCTCAAGTAGAACTAAACTAACCAATAGACTTAGACCAAGCCCAAAAAGTGCACATAATACAACAACGCCGAATAAAACGATTTTACTGGTAAAATAACAATCATCTTCTGCTAACTTTTTAACACCTACACCCATTAACTGCCCTTATTAAGCTAACAACTTATTATAACTGTGTTTCATTATATCTATAAAAATTAGAATAATACCTAATAAAAACAATATCACACTAATAATAATGAAGAAGCCTACGTTTATTAGTACTTCAACTGCAGATATTAACTCGTCTAGTTCTACAGTTGATTCTGATTAGTTTTGCAACGCTATTTGGTCGCTCTTCAACGTTGATACTCAGTAGCGTTTTTAGCCAAGCCTTGATTTATTTTATGTTGCATATAAACCACATGTAACAACGATGTAATAAACGGGTTTAACCAAAGTTTGTCTCCTCTATTAGCGCCTGCAATTAGATTAATACGATTACGCACCATAATTATCCAGGTGATATCGAAAATAGATGAGATAATATGAAAACCTAAGGTGAAATTTAAAATACCAGGCTCTTGCCAGTTTACTAGTGCGTGAATTAGAGTGCCAAACGAAATAATATATAAAAATATAGTGATAAAAATAAAAGTCTTAGATATTTTTAACGCTGTATGTTTATTAATTTGCTTAGACAACAGGTAGAGCTTATATATCAAATATGAGCCGATACTTAGAATACAAAGAGCTAAAGTCTTTGTTACTGACGCAATATCAAAAACGCCCATAAATCCATTTTTCATTTATTCTCCAAAGGTAAAACACACTAATACTATTTAGCTACACTCCAATAAGGAGAGGTTAAAAGTTTACTGAAATGTTGAACGAAATAAAAACAGCCAATTGTTAATTTTCATTATTGAGTGGCTTGTCAGCTAGATACTGAAATTTAGAATATAGTATATCGTCATTACGCCTTAATAAAGCCAAAGCTCATTTTGGTTGCCAATGGTATACGTAAATAGGTGTTTGATAGAAGTCTCTAAGCCTGATGACTCTTGTTGGTTGACATAAAGGTAAGGCGAAGGTGTTACTCACAATAGTAACCTTATTAAAGACTTCATCTACTAACTTTTCTTGAAGAGCGACCATGCCTTCAGGAAAAAGGTAACAAACTAGGGTCGAGGCAGTACTGAGATCAGCGTTTTTAAAGTCTTTACGAAAGAGAGTAAGGTTATCTAAACGTAAACTGTGTTTCAAAATTTTTGAAACCAACCACGGAAACCAAGATAACTCGTAGCCGATAACTTGCTGATTGGGGTGTTTTTGGGCAACAGCTATAACCAGCGTGCCCCAACCAGAGCCTAGATCAATTAAAGGTCCTTTTTCATACGTATCTATTTCAGCAAGCATGGTTTTGCACGCTTTGCTTGAACTCATCATAGGGGAAATCCCCGTTTTCAGCGTACTCCAAACAATGGATAATACTATTAGAATAACTATGACAAGAAGTATTAGAGAAAAAAAGTCCATGTTAACAATAGCCTAAAATAGTTGAACGCTGATGATTTCGCTTACACCTAACACCGCAACAAGCGGAAAAAGCCAACTGTTCATTTTACCTTTAATAAAAATTAACAAGACACTCATCCTAAATGTGAGTTAATTTCCCCCTACCTATAGCAGTTTATAATAATCACCAAAGCCAGCTAAAATATTCGTGATAGCAATAGATGAAAGAATGAGTCCCATAACTCGACTGATCACACTTGCTCCACTTGTCCCTATAATGCGGTTAATGAAGCCAGCGAGTAACATTAAGATATAAACTAAAATTAGGACAGATAACATAACTAATGCAGTTTGCGTTTGCTCCCAGAGTGAATATACAGAATTTTTAGTTAAGAGTACGGCCGCTAGCATGGCTCCGGGGCTTGCAATGGAAGGAACCGCAAGTGGAAATATGGCAGTTTCTTTATGGGAATCTTGTAATGATTTTATTTCTTCATCGGGTTTACTATCGCCAAAAATCATATTGAGAGCAAAAAGAAACAAAACGATCCCTCCAGATATTTGAAATGCGGGTAATGGAATGGATAACGCCGTTAAGACTATTTCACCAACAATCAAGAAAAACAACAACACACACGCAGAGACAATGGTGGCGAGTAAGGCAACACGACGCTTAGTTTTTTGGTCATATTGAGCTGTTACAGCTATAAATACTGGTATTGTGCCAATTGGATCTACAACAGCAAAGAATGTTATAAAAACCGCTAAAACATCTATCATTTTACATGTCCCCCAGATTTAGAAAAGTTTAAAACACGATTGTATTATTTAAGTCGAAAACTGGTGAAGTATACAAGATATAGACTTTCTAAACGATTTTAATTAAGGTAATTATCCCTTCTTAAAGATTGATCCCCTCAATAATAATACCTTAGGCTTTTCAAAATATTACATCAACTAAGTCTAAATAAGAAACGGTTATTAAACACACAACTCCAGCTTTTAAATGTGCTTCTACGCTAAAACCTTCTGTTCCTTTTACGCTATTTACGCCTATTAGCAATTATCTCAGATAACTTAGTGTATTATCGACTTTCAATCATAAGGAATTGTTTGCGGCAAAGAAATTGGCCGATGAGTCATGGGTTTATCAATTTGATGGGCAATCAAAGACTGAGGCAAACGCGGATGTAACAAATGTTCAAATTGATCAAGTTCATCACATTGTGGATCTAACCACTTGTCTACGAGTGATGAATTTTGTGGGAGTATCAGTGGCATGGCTTTGCTATGGATATGTTTTAATTTTTCGTGTGCTGGCAGCGTTATCACCGAGCAACTCAGTTTAATTTCTCCCGTTTTCTTATACTGCCATGTTCGATACAAGCCCCCCAATATTAAACCGCCAGATTCTGCTTGCATATCAAAGTAATGAACCGGCTTTTTATCGACAAATTCAGTTTCACCAAAGCCTTTAACGGCAATAATACACCTAGCGCTCCGATACGCCTGATAACCAGCACTTTGGGGAGTATTAAGCTTATCAAATCGGGTATTAAATGAAGTAAACCGAGAGGGTTTAAAGTCATTTTCAGTTTGATCAAGCAATAACCACCACATAGCACTTTCTACTCGGCGTTGTTCACCCACATTCCTTACAATGGAAACAGTGTCTGCAGCTTTAACAAAGCGACGATCAATCGGCCTATCAATAACCTTATTTATTTTTAAGTGGGTATAAAGCTTTTTTACACCGCTATCAAACGTCGTATTCAACCGACCACACATAATACTATCCTTATTTATATCGGCCAGTGTAGCAACGAATATTAGCTGTGTCTTGCCAACGAATGTAACAAGTTGGTGTTAAAGAGAAAATGACTTAGTGACGACTGATGATTAAAAATAAGATGTTTTTAATGATAAAAGTGAGCCTATTCAACTCACTTTCATATGACTAACA
>NZ_JACGVN010000019.1:0-93659 GCF_014077245.1 Colwellia sp. BRX8-9 | reverse complement strand
TGACGGGAATGGATACTGAAATAAATTCAGCATGACGGGAATGGATACTGAAATAAGTTCAGCATGACGGGAGTGGAAACTGAAATAAATTCAGCATGACGGGAATGGATACTGAAATAAATTCAGTATGACGAGAATGGATACTGAAATAAATTCAGCATGACGAGAGTGGATACAGAAACAAGTTCAGCATGACGGGAGTGGAAACAGAAATAAAATCAGTATGACTACAAGTTCTTTCATTTCAGTCTTATCGGGGCTGTATTCGGTTTTGTTACACGTTCAAATGATGGCTCGTTAATGTGGCAATAAAAAAAACGAGACTTATTAAGTCTCGTTTATTATTGTTTACGCTAAATACTCAGAAAAACTAATGAAGAATACGTGCGCGTATTGTGCCGTCAATTTGTTTTAATTCACGTAATGCTAATACACTATCTTGTGCTTCAATATCAATAACTACATAACCAATTTGATCGTCTGTTTGTAAGTACTGTGCAGCAATATTAATATTGTGCTTAGCAAATGCTTGGTTAATTTGGGTTAACACACCCGGTTGGTTACGGTGTATATGTAATAAACGGCTTGTTCCCGTATGACCAGGCAAAGAAACTTCAGGGAAGTTTACAGCCGAAAGTGTTGAGCCGTTGTCAGAGTATTTTGCCATTTTGCTGGCAACTTCTAAGCCGATATTAGATTGGGCTTCTTTCGTACTACCACCAATATGTGGCGTCAAAATAACGTTGTCGAATGCACGTAATGGTGAAATAAACTCTTCATCATTACCTTTAGGTTCAACAGGGAAAACATCGATTGCTGCGCCAGCGACTTTTTTACTTTTAAGCGCTTCAGCTAATGCATCAATATCAACAACAGTACCACGAGAAGCATTGATAAAAATAACACCGTCTTTCATGAGTGCAAATTCTTTTGCTGCCATCATGTTTTGCGTTTGAACCGTTTCAGGTACGTGTAAGCTAACTACATCAGCTTCTTTTAATAAAACTTTTAAACTTGATGCTTGGCTCGCATTACCTAACGGAAGTTTGGTTTCGATATCATAAAAGCGTACTCGCATACCTAAGGTCTCAGCCAAAATACCTAATTGCATGCCAATATGGCCGTAACCAATAATGCCTAAGGTTTTGCCACGAGCTTCTACCGAGCCAGCCGCAGATTTATTCCATTCACCGCGATGAGCTTTAGCGCTTTTTTCAGGAATACCACGTAATAATAATAAGGTTTCACCTAATACTAGTTCGGCAACCGAACGTGTATTTGAAAACGGGGCATTAAATACTGGAATGCCACGTTTTTGTGCCGCTTTAATTTCAACTTGGTTAGTACCAATACAGAAACAACCAATAGCCGCAAGTTTTTTTGCATGGCTTAGTACATGGTCAGTTAACTGAGTACGAGAACGAATACCAATAAAGTGAACATTAGCAATTTTTTTGATCAAATCTTCTTCAGCAAGCGATGTACTAATACATTCAATATTGCTGTAGCCTTTCATTTTTAACTCTTCAACAGCGCTCGGGTGGACACCTTCAAGTAATAAAATCTTAATTTTTTCTTTTGCTAATGAATTATTGCTCATTTTCTAATATCTCATGTAGGACTATAGTGGTCATTGCCTTAACCAAATATAAAGTGTTTAGATGGCTAGATTTCTAAACTAGCATATAGTGTATAAACTCTAAAGATTTATTTTATGAGTTTTGCGCCATCTTGAGTGCCTAAAATTAAAACATCAGCGCCACGTAGTGCAAATAAACCATTAGTAACAACACCTACAATGGCATTAATATCGCTTTCAAGTTTTTTAGGATCAAGTATCTCTAAGTTATGCACATCAAGAATTACACAACCGTTATCGGTAATTACGCCCTGACGATAAACCGGATCGCCACCTAACTTAACAAGTTCGCGCGCTACATAGCTTCGTGCCATCGGAATAACTTCTACCGGTAGTGGAAATTTTCCTAGCATTTTTACTTGTTTACTTTCATCGGCAATACAGACAAATGTTTTTGCTACAGCCGCGACAATTTTCTCTCGGGTTAGTGCAGCACCACCACCTTTTATCATCGACAGATATTCAGTAATTTCATCAGCGCCATCAACATAAACATCAACGCTACCGACATTATTCAATTCAAACACTTCGATACCATGAGCTTTCAATCTTTGAGTCGACGCTTCAGAGCTAGAAACGGCACCTTCAATGTCGTCTTTGATTGTTGCTAGGGCGTCGATAAAGTGATTAACAGTAGACCCGGTGCCTACGCCAACAATGGTATCGTTTTTAATAAATTCGAGTGCTTTAAGGGCTGCTGCCTTCTTCATTTCATCTTGTGTCATGTGAATCCTAATTAGCGAGGGGAAATTAGGTAGAAGTATATCAGCAGATGATTAAATATCGAAGTTATAGCTGGTTGTGGGGGTGATAATTTTAGGCAGTGGAATATCCCAACTTTCAAAGGGAATAGTGTTAACTTTTTGGCAATCGTGAGCTAAGCCAACTGGTAAGGGTTTAGCTTGTTTGTTTTGTTGATATTGAGCATGCCAAGCCGAAAGTGTTCGGTCATAAAAGCCACCACCCATGCCTAAGCGATTACCATATCGGTCAAAGGCGACTAAGGGAGTAAAAATAATATCAAGCTGAGCGACCGTTATTATATCTTGCACGTTAAGCTTAGGTTCTAAAATACCATATTTGTTTTTGACGAGAATAGACGTCTCAGCATATTTTAAAAAGAGTAAGTTATTCTTACTAAAAGGATGTATTACCGGTAAATATACATTGACGCTATTTTGCCAGCACCAATCAATAAAAGGCTGAGTATTTAACTCGCCATCATTGGCTAAATAAATCGCAATGTGTTTAACGCCTTTGACTACTTTTTCTTTAATGAGTCTTTTCGATAATAAAAGTGATTGTTCTGCTTGCTGGTCAGCGTTTAATAAACTGCGTTGATAGCGAATTTCTTGGCGAAGCACATCTCTTGTTTTCATGATATTTAATCCCCTATAAAATAAGCCTAACGACAACAAGTAAGTTACAGTAAAAATTAGCTATAAAAAAGCCAACAATAAATGTTGGCTTTTCATAGTCACTTTAACGATGAACGATAGTTAACTAAGCGTTAGTCGTTGCCGTTGAACCATTTGCGTTAGTCGTAGATGCTTCTGAATCATCAGGCAAGTTTTCCCAAAATCTAGATTTGAAACCAACCAACAAAATGATTAAACCAATACCAATGCTAAATAAGCTAATTTGAATATAAAGCGAAGGTATTTGCGCGACGTTATTTGGATCGTAATTACCGGCTAATAAACCAGAAATTATATTACCTATTGAATAAGTTAAAACAAATACACCCATCATTTGTCCTGCAAAGCGTTTAGGTGATAATTTACTTACCGCACTAAGTGCTACAGGGCTTAAACAAAGTTCACCAACTGTATGTAGGAAGTAAGTTGCTACTAACCAGTAAGGGGCAACTTTCATTCCTGAAGCAGCGTATTGTGCAGCAAAAAACATCACGATAAAACCACTCGCCATGATGATTAATCCAACAGCACACTTTATGCCATAAGAAGGACTTACCAGTCTTTTACCTAAGTTAATCCATAAAGCAGCAAAAAAGGGTGATAGTAAAACGATAAAAAAGGAGTTTGCAGATTGAAACCAACCCGTAGGTATTTCAAATGATCCAATGACGCGGTCAGTATAATCGCGCGCGAATAAATTCATCGACGAACCCGCTTGCTCAAAGCCCGACCAAAAACAAGCTGATGCAATACAGATCAATAATAATGCCCAGAGTTTTTTCTTTTCATTTTGCGTTAGGTTACTACCAAAATATATTACCGCATAATAAATAACGAAAATTACAGAGAATGCTACGGCAACGTATTGAGCGACAGTTACAGGAACAATAGTAATAATGCCTTGAAAAGTAGCGTAGGTCACAAACGCAATAACCGCTAAAACAATACCAATAATTGCCCAGCTGGTTTTTTGTGCTTTCTCTGACATAGGATATACTGGCTTTTCTCCAATACCTTGAAGCTTAGGGGTAGTCAATTTGTATTGAATTAAACCTAATGCCATACCAATAGCTGCGGCGCCAAACGCCCAATGCCAACCAACATTTTCCATTAAGTAGCCACAAACTGCATAGCCAATAACTGAACCTAAATTGATGCCCATATAATAAATGGCATAACCACTATCACGGCGAACATCTTCATCTGAGTATAATTGACCCACCATAGCGCCAATATTTGGTTTTAATAAACCCGTACCTAAAATGACGACGATTAAACCAATAAAAAACGTGGTGTCATTCGGAATAGCTAAGATGATATGGCCAATCATAATAATGATTGCGCCGTACCAAACTGCTTTTTGACCACCAATTAATCGGTCAGCTATCCAACCGCCAGGTAAGCCCATAAAATAAACACTACCAGTATATAAACCATATATAGCAGCTGCAGAAGCGACGGTTAAACTTAAGCCTCCTTCTTGTAAAGTAGCGGTCATAAATAATACAAGTAGCATACGCATACCGTAATAACTCATGCGCTCCCACATTTCTGTAACAAACAGCGTTTGTAACCCTGCCGGATGGCCAAAAAAAGAACCTGAATCAGGTTTGCTCATAAAAAATTCCTCTAAGATAAGTGTAAATTACAGATAAATATTATTATTTTAATTCGCTAAAAACATTTTAAAATATTGAAATAAGTTCTTTGCGCTGTAATTATTGTCAAATTTATTTGCGAAAGTCAGCGTGTGTTATACCTGTGCTTGCCATGAAAGGCAATAGTTTGGCATCGAGATTTGATTAAGCAGATGTAATGTTTTAGTTACTTTTGATACTTTTAGAAAGAAAAATAATAAACAGACTCCCCAAAATTAATTATTTGACGTTATAAAAGGTAAGCAAGTTACTTTATTCAATAGCTTGTTACTGATAAACTCCAAACGTTAATTTTAGAACTTATTTAGTCGATATATTTGGCCATTATTAATTTTATGGTTTATGAGTATTTAGCTAATGTTATACCTCGCATTTATAGGAAATTTATTGCCCCAATGATGAACATTACTCGCTATCTTATAGCAACCTTTTTACTTTTTGCGCTTTCTTTAAATTTACATGCCCAGCAAGTATCTGCTCAGCAAATTGAACAATTTAAAAAGTTACCTAAATCTCAACAACAAGCATTAGCCAAAAGTATGGGCGTAGATTTAAATGCTATTGAGGCTCAGTTATCAGGAAGTAATACACAAAACTCTTCTATTAATACACAGGTAATGCCACGCGATATAAATAGCCTCAATAATGAAAACCTTAAAGCCAAAGATGCTGAAGAAACAGAGAAAGCTGAAGCGATTTTTAAGACCTTGCCACGGTTTGGTTTAGATGTATTTGCAAATTCGCCAACAACATTCTCTCCGGTTATGGATATTGCCATTCCAGAAGGGTATATCTTAGGTACAGGAGACTCAGTTTCAATACAGGTTTTTGGTAAAGAAAATCGTGAAATGCAATTAACGGTGACACGTGAAGGTGAGTTGGTTTTTCCTAACCTTGGCCCCATCAGCGTTGCAGGATTAACATTTTCAGAATTAAAGACTTTTGTTGTTAATAAAATTCAACAAAAAATTATTGGTGTTAATGTGGTGGTTAGCTTAGCTGAATTACGCTCTATGCGTATATTTGTTTTAGGCGAAGCTTATAAACCTGGCCCCTATACGTTAAGTTCATTATCTTCTGTTACCCATGCCATTTTTGCTGCAGGTGGTGTCAGTGATATTGGCTCATTAAGAAATATTCAAGTAAAACGTTCAGGGAAGCTAATTCAACAAGTCGATTTATATGACTTATTAATTGAAGGTGATTCATCAAGTGATATTTTGTTGCAATCAGGCGATGTCGTTTTTATTCCCCCTCAAGGTAAGTCTGTGTCAATTGCCGGAGAAGTTAGACGTCCTGCTATTTATGAATTGAGCCAATCAGACGATTTTTCTAATGTCATTAAAATGGCTGGCGGACTTTTACCCGCGGCTTACCCAAAATCTACCATCGTAGAGCGTTATAACAAAAGTGATTTACGCAGTATCCTAAATATTGATTTATCTGATAAAGCCCAAAAAGCTGAAAAAGTTCAAGCGGGCGATTTTATTAGAGTGTTAAAAAGCTCAGACTTATATGTCGATTCAATTACTTTAATAGGCGCTGTAGCGCGTCCAGGTAAATACCAGTTGCAACAAAATATGTTGTTATCCGATGTTATCACCAATGCTGACGCTCACCTATTACCTTACGCCGATTTAAATTACGGCATTGTCGTTAGAGAAATTGATAGTGCCCGTAATATTGAAATATTACAGTTTAATTTAGCTAATGTTTTTGCTGATAAAAATTCTAAAAGCAATATTCAACTCAGCAGTAATGATAAAATTATCATCTTTTCTAAAGCCTTTAAGTTTTCTGAAGAGCAATTCTTATTAGATGAGCTCGCCTACACGCAAGAAGAGTTATTAGCGAAAGAAAGAAATTTAGCGATTGAAACGAGTAAGAAAAAAGAGTTTTGGGAAACCCATGAGCAAAGTGATGTTATGGCTGAGACTAAAGATGAAAAAATTTATACCTCTATCAATAATATTAACAGTGGTGCAGAGCATGAAAACGTAACAATTCGTGAAATGGCATTGTTTTCTCGCCAACGTTTACTGGTGCCTATTGTTAATAAGCTTCGTTACCAAGCAGGATCAGGTGAAGCGGTAAAGTTAATTGAAATTGATGGTGAAGTGAAATTTCCAGGGGTTTATCCATTAGGGAAAGGGGCTCGGGTAATCGATTTGATTTTAGCTGCAGGTGGCGTTAAAGAGTCAGCTTATTTATCAAGAGCTGAGTTAACACGTAATGAAATGAGTGGTATTAACTCTGTAAAAATCTCTAAAAATATTCATTTAGTGAATGCCCTCAATAATATTGATGAAGATAATATTCTGCTAAAAAGTAAAGATCGCCTTAACATTCACCGTATCCCTTCATGGAGTGAAAATTATGTTATTGAGTTGCGCGGCGAAGTACTTTTTCCGGGTAAATACACAGTCCGTCGTGGAGACAGCTTATCAAGTATTATTCTTAAAGCGGGAGGATTAACAGCTTTTGCAGATCCCAATGGCTCTGTTTTTTCAAGAACAAAGTTAAAACAACTTGAAAGACAAAACTTAATGAAAGTAAGTGCCGACTTACGTATTGAAATGGCAACTAAGTCTTTATCAAGTAACAGTGGTATAACTTCATACAGTGAAATTCAATCGTTATTAGCAGATCTATCTAAGGTAGAACCGCTAGGGCGTTTAGTCATTAATTTACCGCAAGTTATTGCCAAAAATGATTATGATATTGCGATAGAGGGCGGCGATATACTGTACATCCCAACTCAGAATCGTTCAATTAATGTCATGGGACAAGTGCAAGTGAATAGCTCACACATGTTTGACTCATCAAGCAGTGTTGAAGATTATATAACGCAAAGCGGCGGCTTAAAAAAACGTGCTGATGATGAAAGAATTTATATTATTTCGTCAAACGGTAGTATCCAAATGTTTGAAGAAAGCAATTGGTTTAGCGGTGGTGCTGACTCAGCTTTAAAACCGGGCGATTCAATTGTTGTACCACTTGATTCAGAGTACATGAACAACTTAACCTTGTGGACAACAGCGACAACAATTATGTATAACACAGCGGTTGCCATAGCAGCAATTAGTGGACTTTAATACTTGTTTTATAAAAACTAAAAATAGATAATTTTTTAACAAAACAAATAAGTAAAGTCCGATCTTTATCGGACTTTACATTGTTAAATAAAACCCCAAACATAAACCAGCTCAGCCAATAAGAACAACCCACCATCATAGTAGCACTGTAAACCGTAATCCTAATTGCGTAACTGTTATCCAAACACAACCACAGTAAGCCTGACACCAGCACGTTCAGCCTGACACCACCACCGTCATCCTGATTGTGTAACCCGTCATCCTAAACACAAACCGTCATCCTGAACTCGTTTCAGGATCTGTACTTAAAACCAAAACCCAGATACTGAAATAAATTCAGCATGACGAAAAAAGAGTAAAGCGAGCAAGGTTCTCTTAAACAACCACCTTTACTCTTAACAACCACCATCATCCTAAACACAAACCGTCATCCTGAACTCGTTTCAGGATCTGTACTTACTCTCCAAAACCCAGATACTGAAATAAATTCAACATGACGACAAAAGAGTAAAGCGAGCAACGTTATAATTAACAACCCCCTTTGCTCTTAACAACCACCATCATCCTAAACATATACCCGTCATCCTGAACTTGTTTCAGGATCTGTACTTACTCAACAAAACCTAGATACTGAAATGAATTCAGCATGACGACAAAAGAGTAAAGCGAGCACCTTAACCCTGAACAATCACCGTTACTCTTAACAACCACCATCATCCTAAACACAAACCCGTCATCCTGAACTCGTTTCAGGATCTGTACTTACTCAACAAAACCCAGATACTGAAATGAATTCAGCATGACGACAAAAGAACTACGTAATTCTACCTTTGTGCCCCGTCAGCCAGATCCTCACCATCATCCTGAACACCCCCCCCCGTCATCCTGAACTTGTTTCAGGATCTGTACTTAGAACCCAAAAAACACAAATACCAAAAGAGTATTTTTAATTTCATATGAGAAACCTGACAAAACAATAAAGCTCAACTACAATATTAATAACATGTAAAAATAATGTTAACAAAAGGAGTTGGTATGAATACATTAGTTTATATTTATATATTACAGTCGGTGGATGGTAGCTACCACACTGGCTGCTGTGATGAACTTGGCATTGTGTTAGCGAAATACGATAAATATAACCAACTTCTTTTAGGTACTGAAATAACGCCCCCTGTCAAACTTGTCCACCAGCAGAAATTTAAAACTGAACAAGAAGCAAGATTGATAGAAAATGAAATTAGAAGGTGGTCTAAAAAACAAAAACAATTTCTTATTAACAATGATTGGCCTGAAATATCTAAATTAGCGAAAAAATTTATTTACTAACAGGGTCGTCAATATGAAACAGCCTCATATTTATATAATGACAAATATAAAAAACACGACACTATACATAGGTGTAACAAGTCAGTTAGTTCAAAGGGTCTATCAACATAAATCTAAACTGACATTAGGCTTCACCAATAAATATAACCTGAATAAATTAGTATATTTTGAGTCATTTGAAACAATGTACGATGCGATAACAAGAGAAAAGCAACTTAAAAACTGGCGAAGAGCCTGGAAGAAAAATTTAATAGAACAAATGAACCCTAATTGGCTAGATCTGAGCAAAGATTTATAAGCTGCACCACCACTGTCATCCAGACCAAGCCACCGTCAACCAGACACCACCACCGTCTCCAGACCCCAATACCGTCATCCTGAACTCGTTTCAGGATCTGCACTTACTCAACAAACCCCAGATACTGAAATGAATTCAGCATGACGACAAAAGGGCAAGGTAACTCGAAGTATGTACACAGTCAGCCAGACAGAACCACCGTCAACAGACACCACACTATCTAGCCAGCCGCCAATACCGTCAGCCAAGCACCACCACCGTCATCCTGAACTCGTTTCAGGATCTGTACTTATTCAACCAACCCAGATACTGAAATAAATTCAGCATGACGACAAAAGGGCAACGTAACTCTACGTGTGTACCCCGTAAAACAGACACAATCACCGTCACCAGACACAACCACTATAAGCCAAACACCACAACCGTCATCCTGAACTCGTTTCAGGATCTGCACTTACTCAACCAACCCCAGATACTGAAATGAATTCAGCATGACGCCAGAAGGGCAACACACCTAAACAAGATACTGAAATAAATTCAACATAACGCCATCAACATGACGACAAACAGCAACGTTCCAAAACCAGATATTGACATAAATCCAGCACCACAAGGAAACAACTCTGTTACTCCCACACTTTCCTTTTTTCTGACTAGACAATAGTTAATAACTTGCGTATTATTCTGCGCAATACAGCTTTAACTATCTAAGCCCATACGTTCATATATTGAAATGTATACATCGTTTAGATGAAAGCATGCAATTATATTTGTCTGCTGACTATTCCGGCATTAAGATGGCCATAATAATAAAGCGAAAACTGTACGCATTGTTAAGATGTTTTTACAATAAGCATCAAAAATTTCAAAACAACACGGCAGTTGACTCACTTAGCGAAGGATTGAATAAACTTACACGATGTTAAAATACTCTAAAAAACTAGTTGTCTCATTGTCATTATTGATGCTGAGTAGTTGTAGTATGATCCCTGGCAGTCATATGGAAGGCGTTGATGTTGAACCTGAAACTTCTACGCTAGCGCAAGATTTATCGAATGTTAGTATTTCGGTGATCGATTCAGCGCTTATCTCTGAATTAAAAGACAACCAACAAGCCTTCACTAAAGCCAAAAAATACAATCCGCTGTCAATCGAAGGTTATGATTATGTGCTTGGTATTGGTGATGTGTTATCTATTGGCGTATGGGACCATCCCGAACTTACTATTCCGGCAGCTGTTCAAAGAACGGCTGCATTTGACGGTTTTAGAATTCAAGCTGATGGCACAATTACCTATGCTTATGCCGCTAATGTACCTGCTGCCGGTAAAACCATTAGACAATTACACGCGATATTAGTAGAAAAACTAAGCCGAGTTATTGAAAAACCACAACTAGATATAAAAGTAGTCGGTTTTAATAGCCAAAGAGCTTATGTTACCGGCGAAGTAAACAAGCCAGGCGTATACGCAGTTACCGAAATTCCACTGACGTTAATCGACGCAATTAACCAAGCTGGCGGTTTAAGTGAAAGAGCCGATTGGCGCACAGTCACTTTTACACGAAACAATCAAACCGAAATCATTAAGCTAGACGACTTTTATACCAAAGGTGATATCAGTCAAAACCGTTTACTAAAACACGGTGATATCCTTCATGTAAATCGCACAGACAATCAAAAAGTATTTGTTCTTGGTGATGTAAACAAAGCCGGTAGCATTGAAATTAATCGTTATGGCTTAAGCCTTGCTGAAGCGTTAAGTGACGTAGGCGGTTTAAACGAGCAAACAGCCAATGCTAATGGTGTTTTTGTTTTACGTAAACGCCCAGACAACCAAGAAGGCATCATTGCTGATGTTTATCAATTACATGCACAAAATGTAATTGCACTGGTATTAGCCGATCAATTTAAATTACAGCCTCGCGATATCGTTTACGTTACTACAGCACCCATTGCACGTTGGAATCGCTTAATCAGCCAACTTGTACCCACTATTGCTGCACTTGAAAATATATCAACGATTAAAAATCAAGGTACTATTTTCTAATGGCGATGTTTAATAATATTTTAGTGGTATGTGCGGGTAATATTTGTCGAAGCCCTACAGGTGAATATTTACTTAAAGATAAGCTAAAAGACAAAGGCGATAGCCAAATAAAAGTTTCTTCAGCAGGACTGACCGCATTAGTGGGTAATAGCGCAGAAGCAACGGCAACCAGTATTGCCTTAAGCAATAATATTGATATGAGCCCACACCAAGGCCGTCAACTCAACTCAACATTAATAACAGAAAATGATTTGATTTTAGTGATGGAAGAGCGTCACTTAACCGATTTGTTAGGTAAATATCCACAAGCCAGAGGAAAAACCTTCTTGTTAGGTAAATGGATCGATAATACAGAGATACCTGATCCTTATCGCCAAAGTCATGAAGCGTTTGAGCATGTTTATCAATTGGTTGATAAAGCCTGTTCTGCTTGGACCAAATACCTTTAAACTAGCGTTTTAATTTACTCCTAAACAAAAAGTTTAAATTCAGAATTATTTATTAAAAAGTACACTTAATATGTCAATTAATGAAAATATAGCTCAGACTACAGTCAAAAATCAGCAAAGCAACAATACACCAACGAACGAAATTGACTTAATGTCACTCTTTGGCGCGTTAGTCGATCGTAAGTATTTTATCTGTATTATTACTGCTATCTTTATGCTGGTGGGTGTTGCTGTTGCAATGTTTTCAACGCCTATCTATCAAGCAACGGCAATGATTCAAGTAGAAGAAAGTGGTGGTTCAGTACCTGGGTTAGATGACATGGCTGGCATGTTTGAAAGTAGCTCTAAATCAATAACAGAAATTGAATTATTAAAGTCTCGCTCTGTTATCGGCGAAGCCGTTGATGCATTGAAACTAGATATTGTTGCCAAGCCAAAATTATTCCCAGTAATTGGTGGTCGTAGTTTTAGAAAATTCAACCCAACAAAAAAAGGCGATCTGGCACCAGCCAGTTTTGGTGCAGTTAGTTACGCTTGGGGTGGTGAAAATATTGATGTATTCCGCTTTGATGTACCTAAGTACGCTATCAATCGTGGGTATATAGTGCTAGCTGGCGAAAATAATACCTATAAACTTTTATCAGAAAATGAAGAAGTGATTTTACAAGGTAAAGTAGGCGAAGAACTCACCAATGGCATTTTCAGTATTACCCTTAAAGCGTTAACGGCAAGAGCAGGTACTGAATTTAATGTTATCCGTAAAGATCGTTTAAATACCATTGTTGATTTACAGACCGCCATTGGTGCCAGCGAAAAAGGTAAAGACTCAGGTATTGTTAATTTAAGTTTGCAACATCAAACACCTGCTTACGCTGAAAATGTATTAAACAAAGCAGCTGAAATATATGTACGTAGAAATGTTGATAGAAACTCAGCAGAAGCTAAAAAATCACTCGACTTTTTAGAGGTACAATTACCTGAAATTAAAAAGCAATTAGAAGTGTCGGAAGCCTTATTTAACGATTATCAAATAAACCAAAAATCAGTCAATATTACCCTCGAAACTCAAGGGGTATTAGAGCAAATAGTTGAGCTAGATACCAAGTTACAAGAACTTGACCTTAACCGTCTTGCTATGTCTCGAAAGTTCAAACGTACCCATCCTAACTACCAAGGCATTGTTGAACAAATTGATGCCGTACAAAAACAGCGTGATGGCTTAGCACAAAAAATATCTAACTTACCTGAAATGCAACAAAAGCTCTTAGGCCTAACCCGTGATGTTGAAGTAGGTAACGAAATTTATATGATGCTGCTAGGTAAAGTACAAGAGTTAGATATTGTGCGTGCCGGTACGGTAGGTAATGTGCGTATCATTGATGTCGCTGAAGTGAATACTACCAAGCCAGTAAAACCTAAAAAAGCATTAATTGTGGTTATGGCTACTGTGCTAGGTGGTATGTTAGCAATAGCCATAGTACTTATACAAAAATCACTGCATAAAGGGGTTGAAGACCCAAGTGAAATAGAAGCGATTGGCATGCCAGTATATGCCAGTGTGCCTTTCTCAGCCTACCAAGATAAATTGTCAGATTTAATTAGTGGTAAGAAACGAAAAAATCAGAAAGGAAAAAAAGTATTAGCTGTAGACAATCCTGCAGATTTATCTATAGAGGCATTACGTAGCTTGCGCACCAGTCTGCACTTTGCCATGATGGAAGCCAAAAATAATGTAATTGCTATCTCTGGACCTTCTCCAGGCGTCGGTAAATCGTTCATATCAACAAACTTAGGGGTAGTGCTCGCGCAGAGTGGCCAAAAAGTGTTGTTGATAGATGCCGATATGCGTAAAGGCTATATCCATAAGCATTTTGGCTTTGCATGGAAAAACGGTTTGTCTGAATATTTATCAGGCCAAGAAACGCTAGAGCAGGTCACTAAATCGACTGATGTATCCGGTTTTGACATTATTACACGGGGTCAAGTACCACCTAACCCGTCTGAGCTATTGATGCATGCCAATTTTAGTAAATTAATCGCAGAGATAAAAACTAAGTACGACATTATCATTATTGATACACCCCCTATTTTAGCGGTTACGGATCCAGCCATTGTTGGCGGCCATGCGGGAAGCATGCTACTTGTTACGCGCTTTGGTCAAAATGGCATTAAAGAAATAGATTACGCTCGCCAACGTTTTGAACAAAACGGTATCGATGTGAAAGGTGTAGTATTTAATGGCGTGCTTAAAAAAGCCAGCAACGCCTATGGCTATTACGGATACGCTAACTACGAATATAAATCAGATAAGTAACCCACAGGCGCGAGTTTGGCTAAACCGTCATTCCTGTGTTGTCTTGTCGGGAATCCATCGGCTTTGTAGGCGGGAATTTATTCGCGCAGTCACTAATAAATAAAAATTAGCGATAAATGTAAACCATATATTATTCAACACTAATGTACGGACATATTGGTATAGAAAGAGGATTTTCGCCTTGAGTTATTGTAAGTAATCGATTTTAAAGGAATAAGTATGCATTATGAACATAGATTAGTGTCTCAATAGCAGCAGCTTTTGTCTCTGACATAAAATAAACAAGAGTTTTGATGTTGGATTCATTCAACAGCTAGCAATATATATTACACACTAAACAGTATAGTAGAAGTGATTTAAATGACTAAAAAACGTATTCTCACAGTATTCGGTACGCGTCCTGAAGCAATAAAAATGGCACCATTAGTTCATGCATTAGCAAATGATGAACGCTTTGAAGCGAAGGTTTGTGTTACAGCACAGCATCGTGAAATGCTAGATCAAGTATTGGAGTTATTCGAAATAACACCAGAATACGATTTAAATTTAATGAAAGCAGGTCAAACGTTACCTGAAGTCACCAGCCGTATACTGCTTAACCTAACACCCGTATTAAAAGAATTTAAACCTGATGTCGTATTAGTACATGGTGATACAGCAACAACATTTGCTGCAACGCTCGCTTCATATTACGAACAAATAGCGGTTGGTCATGTTGAAGCAGGCTTACGCACAGGTAATATTTACTCACCTTGGCCAGAAGAAGGTAATAGAAAACTCACAGGCGCTTTAACAAAATTTCACTTTGCCCCGACAGCAACATCAGAGCAAAACCTATTAAATGAAAATGTTGATGCCAGTAATATTCATGTGACAGGCAATACGGTGATAGACGCGTTATTACTAGTTAAAGAACAAATTGAAAATGACAATGACTTAAGTAGTACCTTAGCTTCACAATTCCCAATGCTTGATGAAAGCAAAAAACTTATTTTAGTAACGGGTCATCGCCGTGAAAGTTTTGGTGGTGGTTTCGAACGTATTTGTGAAGCACTAGCCATAACAGCTAAAGCGCACCCTGATTGTCAAATTCTATACCCTGTTCATCTTAATCCAAATGTACAAGAACCTGTAAACCGTATTTTGAAAGATGTGAACAATGTACATTTAATTGAACCACAGCAATATTTACCTTTTGTCTACCTAATGAATCGATCTCATATCATCCTAACCGATTCAGGTGGTATTCAAGAAGAAGCCCCTAGCCTGGGTAAGCCTGTTTTAGTTATGCGTGATACCACCGAACGACCAGAAGCAGTTGCTTCAGGAACAGTTAAGTTGGTCGGTACAGATGTAACAAAAATCACGAAAGAATTGAACAAGTTACTTACCGATAGTGATGCATATAATGCGATGAGTTTTGCTCATAACCCATATGGTGATGGTAAAGCATGCAAACGTATTTGCGACATCTTAGCCAAGTAGGCGGGAATTTATTTGCGCTATTTAACCTTTTAAATTCCCTAGTTGTCTTGTTGGACGTGGCATGGATGCTACTTATTAGAGAATGCAGGTCGCATATTCTCCTGAATCCATAAGGTCATGGTAGGCGGGAATTTATTCGCGCACAGGCTAAATTATAACTTCGGCGTTAACCCTTTAATAAAAAGAGTAATGAAAAAAAATGTCTTTCAAAACAATATCAGTCATAGGTTTAGGTTATATCGGCCTACCAACCGCAGCGATGTTCGCATCACGTAAAATTAAAGTCATTGGTGTAGATGTAAATCAGAATGCTGTTGATACCATTAATCGCGGTGAAATACACATTGTAGAGCCTGAATTAGATATGTTAGTGCATGCTGCAGTGACCGAAGGTTATTTAAAAGCAGTAACAGTCCCAGAGTCAGCAGATGCTTTCTTAATCGCAGTGCCAACACCATTTAAGCCGTGTGATGACGGCCAGATACCTGAACCTGATCTTGCTTATATTGAATCAGCAGCAAAAGCTATTGCACCAGTACTGAAAAAAGGTGACTTAGTCATCTTAGAATCTACATCACCAGTAGGTGCTACAGAGCAAATGGCTGAATGGTTAGCTTCAGCCCGACCCGACTTAACTTTTCCATTACCTAATCAAGAGTCAACAGGTGAAACGGCAGATGTTAATGTTGCTCATTGTCCTGAACGAGTTCTTCCTGGACATGTAGTGCGTGAATTGGTTGAAAATGATCGTGTAATAGGTGGAATGACCACGAAATGCTCTGAACGTGCAATCGCGCTTTATAAAACGTTTGTTGAGGGCGATTGTGTAACGACCAATGCCCGTACTGCGGAAATGGCAAAACTGACTGAAAATTCTTGTCGTGATGTTCAAATTGCCTTTGCTAATGAATTATCAATAATTTGTGACAAGTTAGATATTGATGTGTGGGAACTTATTTCACTAGCTAATCGCCACCCACGGATAAATATCTTGCAGCCAGGACCAGGTGTAGGTGGGCATTGTATTGCAGTAGATCCTTGGTTCATTGTGAGTAAAACCCCTGAAGAAGCACAACTGATTCATACAGCCCGCAAAGTAAATGATGCAAAACCTGAATGGGTTATCAATAAAGTAAAGGTGGCTATAGCTGATTTTTTACAAGCTAATCCTACAAAGACAGCAAAAGATGTAACCATTGCTTGTTATGGTTTGGCTTTTAAACCTGATATTGATGATTTAAGAGAGAGTCCTGCATTAGAAATAACAATGAAAATTGCGGAGTTTCATACTGGGAAAACATTGGCAGTAGAACCTAACATAAAAAGTCTACCTGGAAGTATTAATAAAATAGAGTTATGCCATTTAGATAATGCACGTAATATAGCTGATATTAATGTTCTTTTGGTTAAACATAGTGAATTTATGACAAAGAATTGGTTAAATGCTGTAGTGATAGATTGTCCGGGTGTTATTGCATATGATTAAGAGATTAAAGAATAAAATGATACAAGATATCATTTCTTTATCTTTTGCTACAATGTTGGCTAAAATTTCACCTATATTGATCGGCTTATTATTAGCGATGGATGGGGGTGAGAATAACTATCAATTATATGTTTCATTTTTAATGTTATCTAATCTTATTATTAGCATATCAGCTATGGGGTGTTCTCCTCAAATTATTTCTCTTGAAAAAAACTCGGATTCTAATGCTAAATTTATTAATTTTGTTCTTATAGGCGCTATTGGTGTCCTTCTATCATTATTTATAATTTATCAGATTTCTGTTTTTTACAATTTTTTGGGCGGAATTTTTTTAAATATTTCTATTTGGAGTATATTTCTATATTCTTTGGGATCATGTTTAATATACTTGGCTGCTACGAGGTTTAACAATTTAATGCAAGTCAAATGGTCCGCTTACACTTGGGCTTCATTCTGCTTCTGTAATTTTACGTGCTTTGCCGGTTGGTTGCTATTATCTAAGGAGATTAGTGTATTATTTAATTGGGTTGCAGTTTTAACTTTTTTCTGTGGTAGCACGTCGATTGTTGCAGCTGTTAGAGTTGAGAATATTCCAAAAGTTAAAGAGTGCTTTTTAAGTAAAGATTATTACTTTACAACGCTTAAAAATGCTTTTTATTTGTCTGTCTTTGGCTTTTCAACCGTTGGAATGTTTTTGTATCTTCAACGTTTGTTAGTTGTAAACGATGAAAATGGTAGTGTGTACTTCTCTTTCTTATATCAGGTATTTACTATTGCTACCTTTTTACCGTTAATACTTGGTAATATTGTTATTCCAAGAATTGTGATGGAAGGTTCTATAGGTAAAAAAGTGTATGTTGTATACTGCTTGTCGGCAGGCTTAATTATGACTGTTTTTCTGTTATTACATTCAAACATTGTCCAATTATACGGTATAGATAGCGAAGCAGTGACTAACTATAATACTATTATTTTTTCAGTAGTTGCAGTAGTTGCGTGTGTTAATTCTTATTCAATTCAAATGGTAGTTGCAAGAAAAAAGTTTCATTTACTTGTGATTTATTCAATATTCTGGACAGGGCTTATTCTTGGCTATATTCATACAAATCCCTTAATTTTAAAGAGTGTTCTTGAAGCAATGGTAATATCCTATTCAATTTGCAGTTTCATATTATTTATTTTAGTCTTAAAGCGCAGGTATTTATGAAAAAAATTTATTGGTTTGCAAACCCATATAGTCCGCACGTTCGCCACTGGTTTGAAGCTTTAGAGCATAGTGAGGACTTAGAGATTGAACTCATACACATTTATCATAAAAGAAAGGTGTGTGAAATAAATGGCTCTAGATTCAAGGTGTCGACACCGTTACCTCACTTTTGTAGGCATCTTCCCGAGTTATTACAATACTTTTTGTTAGGAATTTTTTTTCGCTTTAGTAATAAAAAAAATTATTTAGTGCATGCGCATAACACTAGTGGATATGGGTTTAGTGCTTTATTGTCAGGATCGAAATATGGCATAACAACATATGGTTCTGAAATATATCAAAGTAAGACTCGTGGTTTTTTATATAACAAGTTAATCAGTAGAGTGTTATTAAAGTCACTCTTTATAACCTCCGCATCAACACTTATGACTAATAGTTTAAAAACTTTATTTTCAATTGATGAATCTAAAATTTTTAAATTTTCTTTTGGTGTTTCATCTGCGTTTTCATATAGTGATTCCATAAGATCTGAACAAAGAAAAAAACTAGGGTTACTTCCAGTAGATAAATTATTTGTAATCAATAGGCGTGCAGCCCCTATATATCAAACAGATGTAGTGGTATCAGAATTTTTGGAGTGCTATAGGGGGAAGTGCAATTATAAGTTATTCATATTATCAGGCGACTCTGAAGTTGACTATTTGAATAAAATAAAAAAATTAACAACAGGAGAAGATCAGGTTACTTACATGGAAGGATTTATGGATCAAGTCCATTTATCTAGCTTACTATGTGCTTCTGATTTTTTTATATCAACGCCAATATCTGATCAATTAAGTAGTTCAATTCTTGAGGGGATGGTTTGTAAGTCGATCCCAATACTTACTAATCTATCAGCGTATAATCCAATATCAACTTCGGCAATTTTAATAAATACAACTAATTTCAGGTATGATCTTAACCAAACATTTCACAAAATTAAAGAGCAAAGCAAAGAGGAATACTCTCTATTGCTAAATATTGGTGCATCTGTAATTGATGATTATAGAGTTATGAATGTTGAAGGAAAATATAAGGATCTGATTAGTGAATTTGAATGATCGAGCTTTTATATGGTCTAGTTTTCTATGGGGGCTTTTACTATTCATTCCAATTTCAATACGACTAGGGGAACTGAGTGGAAAGCCTTTGGATTTTGTTTTTTCAGATTTTTTCCCTCTAATTTTTATTGTGCTATGTGGAGTTTATAGGAGTAAGTGTTTTTCAATTTATTCTATCTATTTACCATTAATAGCAATAAGTTATTACTTAGGTATTGCATTGATTGCAGCGATTACTGATGGTGGGAGCCTTTCAAATATGGCCTCCGCAGTGAGATTTTCGAAACAGTTCCTTCTTATCCCATGTGGAGCAATATTTTTTCATATATATGGATGGGCTGGTTTACGTTATTTTAGCTATAGTATTTTGTTTATACTATTGTCATTGACGCTCAGTGATGTTTTTTTGGGATCTTTCCCTCGAGGCTGTGGCTATGAAGGGCGTTGGGGCGGGTGTCTAATATTAAATGAAGTTTATGGTTTTCCTAACTCATCTGCTTCATATGTCGTATTGTTAAGCCTTACTTTGATAGTATTTTATAAATTAGGCGAATTAAGTAAGCTCTTACTTCTCGTTGGTCTTCTAAGCTCTTTTATTCTAGCGTTACTTAGCTTATCTAGGGCATCCTGGGTTTTCTTTGCTCTAGGAGTGTTTTTCTTCTTGTTATTTAATGCAAGTTATTACAAAAAAATACTGATATCTATTGTCACAATCATAATTCTTATAGGATTATCTTTCACAGATATTTTTACACTTTTTGAGGCTCAGATATTCAGAGGTGTTGTTAATAAAATGAGCTATTATGCTGAAGGACATGAAATAACATCAGGGAGAGTTGGTATTTGGTCTGAGACATTAACCCTGATATTTCAAAAACCAATCTTCGGATATGGGTTTGATTACTTCTCAAGCTATGTTTCAGGCTACGATACACCACATCAACAATATTTAGAGCTTTTATTCAAAAGCGGTATGTTCGGTGCTCTAATATATATATTTTGTATCTACCTTTTATTTTATACCATAAAAAAAATAAGCATTGCTTATAACTACCATATTCATTGGTTAATACTTTGGGTTGTGATATTCCCATTACTAATAAATGCTTTATTTCAGCCCATTTTTAGCTACTCGTTAGTAGGAAATGCATTCATGTTTATTTTAGGGGTTTTATTGGAAGCTCATCAAAAAACACCAACTTACATTAGAGACGTTAAATGAAACAAATATTACAAGACATGGCTAAAGGTGGCTCGACTATTGTTGAAGCTCCAGCCCCCCAGGCAACAAAAAACACTTTAGTTATTAATACTAATACTACATTGATTTCAGCTGGGACAGAAAGAATGCTGGTCGATTTTGGTAAAGCAAATTTAATCGATAAAGCGCGTGCTCAACCTGACAAAGTAAAGATGGTGCTTGAAAAAATGCAAACCGATGGTGTTATGACCACTATTGATGCTGTGAAGTCAAAACTTGCACAACCATTACCCCTTGGTTATTGCAATGTTGGTAGCATTAATAGTGTTGGTAAAGGTGCTGAAAATTTTAAAGTTGGCGATCGCGTTGTCTCTAACGGTCCTCATGCCGATGTTGTCCGTGTAGCTAAAAACTTAGTCGCTAAAATCCCTGACAATGTCAGTGACGAAGAAGCATCATTTACCGTTGTTGCAAGTATTGGTTTACAAGGTATTCGTTTAGCTAAACCGACCATGGGTGAGTGCTTTGTAGTTACAGGTGTTGGCCTTATAGGGTTGTTAACTGTTCAAATGCTTAGAGCGCAAGGTTGTCGTGTACTAGCGATTGACTTTGACCAATCAAAGCTTGATTTAGCTAAGCAGTTTGGTGCTGATACTTGTAATCCTGGTAAGGGTGAAGATCCTGTTGCTGTTGGTATGGCTTTTAGCCGTGGTGTTGGTGTTGATGGTGTTATTATTACCGCTTCAACTAAGTCTAACGATCCTGTTACACAAGCTGCCCGTATGAGCCGTAAACGTGGCCGTATTATTTTAGTTGGTGTTATTGGGCTTGAGCTTAGCCGTGCAGACTTTTATGAAAAAGAGCTATCCTTTCAAGTTTCATGTTCTTATGGCCCAGGCCGTTATGATGCAAGTTATGAAGAGCAAGGCAATGATTACCCATTGGCTTTTGTTCGATGGACTGAGCAGCGAAACTTTGAGGCGATACTTGATATGATGTCAGGTGGACAGATTGATGTTAAGCCATTAATTACTCATCGTTTTAAGTTTGAAAATGCTAGTGATGCTTACGACTTATTAACCACAGATAAAAGTGCGTTAGGTATATTGTTACAGTTTGAATCTAATGTAATAAGTCGCCATGAAAAAACTATAAAACTCAATGCAGTACAAAGCTATAAAGCGAATGAACCTGTAGTTGGCTTTATTGGTGCAGGGAATTATGCCTCACGCATGTTAATCCCTGCTTTTAAAAAGGCTGGCGCTCAGTTTCATAGTATTTCTACGTCTGGTGGTATTAATGGTGTAATTCATGGTGAAAAGGCTGGCTTTGCTGAGGCAACAACAGATACACAAAACATGATTGAAAACTCTGCTATTAATACTATTGCCATAGTAACTCGTCATAATAGTCATGCTTACTTTGTTCAAGAAGCGCTAAAAGCAGGTAAAAATGTTTTTGTAGAAAAACCATTAGCCATTACTACTGAAGAGTTGAATGACGTAAAATCTGCTTATGAACAAGCTATTAAAGCAGATAAAGCGCCTAAATTAATGGTTGGTTTTAATCGACGATTCTCACCGCAAGTACAAAAAATGAAAGCGTTATTGGCTCCAATTAAAGAGCCTAAAACGTTTATCATGACCATGAATGCAGGAAATATTCCTTCTGATCATTGGACACAGGATAGTAGTGTTGGTGGTGGTCGTATTATTGGTGAAGCATGCCACTTTATTGACCTGATGCGTTATTTGGCAGGCAGTGAAATTGTGTCTGTGCAAGCGCGTAGAATGGGCGATACTAATGCTGTTGAAGTTACCGAAGATAAAGCGGCAATAATTCTTGGTTTTGCTGATGGCTCATTTGGCACAATCCATTATTTAGCTAATGGTGCGGCAAGCTTCCCTAAAGAAAGAGTAGAAGTATTTGCTGCCGGTGGCACATTACAATTAGATAATTTTATTAAGCTAAAAGGCTTTGGTTGGAAAGGTTTTAAAAAGCTTAACTTATGGAAACAAGATAAAGGCCAAACTGCATGTTCTGCTGCGTTTATCGATTCTGTAAGACAGGGTACTGAAGCGCCAATTCCTGCTAATGAGTTATTTGAAGTGGCTCAGGTAACAATTGATATTGCAGAGCAGTTACGCTTACAAAAATGATTCTAATTAAAGCTAAAACAGCACTCGCATTAGGTTTATTAAACTTAATACGAGTATTTGTATACCAACTCGGTATTAAAACAGGGATCAATAAAGTAAAAACAATTACAAGTGAGGTTGATACAGGTGATTTTTTTGATGCTTATGTTGACCCTACTGTAAGTTATCCCTGTAATCAGCAATGGACTGATCAACATACTTATTTTGGTCATAGTCATTGCGATCTTTCAATCCCCAATTGGCATCAAAGCTGTTTGAATTCAGCATTAGCACCTAGCGATAAACCTTGGTATTTAATTGGTGATTTTAATGATCAATTAGGTGATATTAAAGGCGTGTGGGAAGCTTCACGTTTTGACTGGCTCATTGGTTTTGCACAACAAGCTAAATGTGGTGATGAAATAGCACAAGCTAAGTTGAATACTTGGCTTATTGATTGGGTAAGTAACAACCCCCCCTACAAAGGTGTTAACTGGAAGTGCGGACAAGAAGCATCAATAAGAGTGATGCACTTAGCATTAGCCGCCTTTTTGTTAAAGCAGACCCACAATACAAGTCAAGCTTTGCTTAGTTTAGTTAAAGCGCACTTAAAGCGTATATCACCCACTATACTATATGCGATTGCGCAAGATAATAATCACGGCACTTCTGAAGCGGCAGCATTATATATTGGTGGATCTTGGTTATCACTTAATGGTGATGCTGATGGTGAAAAGTGGCAAAAACAAGGTTTGAAGTGGTTAGAGAATCGAGCACATAGTTTAATTGAAAATGATGGCAGCTTTAGTCAGTATTCAGTTACTTACCATAGAGTGATGTTAGATACTTACAGTTTGGCCGAGGTGTGGCGAAAAAATCATAACCTAGCTGAGTTTTCTTCGCGTTTATATCTAAAGTTAAAAGCCGCAACCGATTGGTTATTTTATTTTACGGATAGTAAAAGTGGTGATGCGCCTAATTTAGGTGCTAATGATGGTGCACGCCTCATTCCGTTAACTGCTACAGGCTATCGTGATTTTCGTCTATGCGTACAACTGGCAAGTGCGTTGTTCTTAGATAAGTCGGCTTACAAAGGTGATGGTGATTTTAATATTCCCCTCAAGTGGCTAAATATTGAAAAGCCTTATGAGTACATAACGGCTAAAGAGTCTAAAGATTTTGATAATGGCGGTTATGCATTTTTAATTAATGACAATGCCCAGCTTTATCTTAATTATCCTAAATTCAAGTTTAGACCAAGTCAGTGCGATGCTTTACATATTGATTTTTGGATAGGTGGGGGAAATATTTTTCGAGATGGCGGCACCTTTAGTTATAACGCAGGGCAAAAATATATAGATTATTATGGTGGTGTAAAAAGTCATAATACGGTTGAGTTTGATGGGCATGACCAAATGCCTCGTTTAAGTCGTTTTTTATTAGGTAATTGGTTAAAAACCTCCGTTAAAAAAGCATTGACTGTTGAAGGTGATAAGCAAACGTTTACTGCTGGTTATAGAGATCAGTTTGGCTGTGAACATACTCGTACTATTAATTTGAAGCCAAATGTATTTACAGTTAGAGATACGCTTAGTGGTTTTAATGATAAAGCCATCATTAGACTTAGGCTCACTCCTGCTAATTGGCAATTAATAGATAATAGCCTTACTAGTGAGCTCTGCACTATTCGCTTTTCTGCAGATATAGTTATAAAACGTATTGAGTTAGTTACAGGCTTTGAATCACGTTATTATTATCAAGAATCTGAAATACCTGTACTCGAACTTGAAATTCACGAGCCAGGAATAATTACCACGGAAATAAATTTTTAATTATGGATATTTTATATTTTCACCAACATTTTTCAACACCTAGCGGATCCATTGGTATACGCTCCTATGAAATGGCGCAACGTTTATTAAAGCATGGCCATAACGTTACCATGGTATGTGGGAGTTACGGCGGTGGGGAAACAGGTTTATCAACTGAGTTTGTAAAAGGACGACGCAAGGGCAAAGTAGACGGTATAGATATTATTGAGTTTGATTTGGCTTATTCTAATGCAGATGGCTTTGTTAAGCGCGCAGGTGTTTTTTTAACATTTGCATTAAAGAGTATAGGTATCGCACTTACTCATAAATATGATGTGGTTTTTTCAACCACCACGCCTTTAACTGCTGGTATTCCCGGAATTTTTGCACGTTGGCTTAGAGGTAAGCCTTTTGTCTTTGAGGTCCGAGATTTATGGCCGGAATTACCAAAACAAATGGGAGTTATTAAAAATCCATTGGTGCTAGCTGCTATGTCTGCTTTAGAGTGGTGCTCGTATCGTTCAGCTCATCGTTGTATTGGACTATCTCCTGGGATTGTTGAAGGAATTAAAAAACGAGGAGTAAACCCCAGTAAAATTGAAATTGTACCCAATGGCTGTGATTTAAGTATATTTGCGGAAAATGTCACACCTTGGCGTGTTGATGGCATTGCCGATACTGATTTAATGGCAGTTTTTACTGGTACTCATGGTATGGCTAATGGCTTAGATAACGCTTTAAATGCAGCACAAGAGCTTAAAAAACGTGGTCGTGAAGATATAAAACTGGTTTTTGTTGGACAAGGTAAACTAAAAGAAACGTTACAAAAAAGAGCTGAACTTGAGAAGTTAAATAATGTTATTTTTCATGCACCAGTAAATAAAAGTAAGTTAGCCGAATTAATGAAAGGGGCAGACTTAGGTTTACAGTTATTGGCCAATATTCCTGCTTTTTATTATGGAACATCGCCAAATAAGTTTTTTGACTATATTTCAGCAGGTTTGCCTGTATTGAATAATTACCCAGGTTGGTTAGCGGGTATGATTAAGGATAATAACTGCGGTTACGCAATTGAACCTGATAACGCGGGTGCATTTGCGGATGCGTTAGAAAATGCGGCAGACAATAAAGAATTACTTCCTGAAATGGGTAAAAGGGCTCAAGCCCTAGCCAAGCGAGATTTTGATCGTCATAACTTAGCTGATAAATGGGTAACTTGGGTAACCGGAGTAGTAAAATGAAACGTCTCTTTGATTTACTAGTAGCTCTTAGTGCTTTAATTATTCTTTTGCCTGTAATTATTATTACAGCGATATTAGTTCGCATTAAATTAGGCTCGCCGATTTTATTTACTCAAGAGCGTCCGGGATTAAATGGCAAGTCATTCAAAATGATGAAATTTCGAAGCATGTTAGATGCAACGGATAAGTGTGGTAATCAATTACCGGATGAGCAGAGAATGACGTCATTTGGTAGTTTCTTACGCTCCGCTAGTTTAGATGAGTTACCTGGTTTATTTAATGTAATCAAAGGAGATATGAGCTTAGTAGGTCCTAGGCCATTACTCGTTCAATACCTTCCTTTGTATAGTGATGAACAAGCACGCCGTCATAATGTTCGCCCAGGTATTACTGGTTGGGCACAAGTTAATGGGAGAAATGCTATTAGTTGGGAAGAAAAATTTTTATTTGATGTCTGGTATGTCGATAATCAAAGTTTTTGGTTAGATATAAATATTTTATTTTTAACAATTAAAAAAGTTTTAATTAAAGATGGTATATCGGCTGATGGTGAAGCTACTATGTCTATATTTAAAGGAAGTAAAAAATGAAAGATATAATTATTATTGGTGGCGGTGGTTTCGCTAAAGAGGTTATTTGGTTAGCCAACGACTGTAACCGAAAGGTTCGTGGAGTTTTGGATGACAATACAGAAACCCATGGAATAACCATTCAAGGTGCAGAAGTATTAGGTAATATTAATACTTGGTTAGAATATCCTGATTGTGAATTTATTATTGCTATTGGATCGCCAAGAACTCGCTCTAAAGTGTGTAGTAATATGTTTAAGTTAGGCACTCCTTCATTTACTACTCTAATACACCCAAGCGTAAAATACTCAAATACTGTGAACTTTGGAGAAGGGGTTATTGTATGTGCAGGAACTATTATTACAGTAGATGTCGCCCTAGGTAATCATAATATTCTGAATCTGAATGTTACTGTAGGGCATGAGTGTAATTTTGAGGCTTTTGTGACAGTTGCTCCAATGGCTGTAATCTCTGGGAATGTAACATTATCTCAATGTGTTGAAATTGGAACGGGTGCAGTGATCAGGCAAGGGATCACGATAGATCAAGGTGCTATGTTAGGCATGGGAGGCATTTTAACTAAAAATGTTCCAGCGTTAATGATTTTCGCAGGTAACCCGGCCAAGAAACTTAAGGAATTACCAGAGTTATGATTGTATCTATTATTGGTTCAGGAACTATGGGTAAAGGGATTGCTCAAGTATTAATTCAGAGTGAAGATATTACTAAGTTAAATATCATAGCAAGAACAATTGAGAAAGCAGAATCTGTCAAGGCAGCCTGTTTAAAGCATCTAACTAGAATGGTAAGAAAAGGACAAGTTTCAGAATATTGCGCGTCTGAGCTTATAGAAAAGCTCAGTATTGGATATTCGCTAGAGGAGATTAAATCATCAGACCTAGTGATTGAGGCTGTGGCCGAAGATTTCGACATAAAATTAGAACTTTATAACAAGCTCGCCCCTTTCGTCACAGAAGATATGATCATAGCTTCAAATACGTCCTCTCTATCGATTACAGCTTTCGCTAACCTTTTTCCTAATCCTAAAAATGTGGTAGGTCTGCACTTCTTTAATCCAGCACCAGTAATGGAGCTAGTGGAAATTGTTTGTGGGCATGTTAGTTGTGATTTAATCATCGATAAGCTGAAAGCATTTACTAAAAGCTTGGGTAAATCACCCGTTGTGGTCAATGAAGCACCTGGTTTTGTTGTAAACAGAATGCTTATACCTATGATAAACGAAGCGGTAAGTATACTTGCAGAAGGGGTTGCTACAGCAGAAGATATAGATAAGGCAATGAAGTTTGGTGCTCATCACCCTATGGGCCCGTTAGCGCTTGCCGATCTTATCGGTAATGATGTTAATCTTTCTATAATGGAAACTCTTTATAGAGAAACGGGTGATCCCAAGTATAGAGCTCATCCACTGCTAAGAAAAATGGTGCGAGCAAATCATCTAGGGAGAAAAACTAAAAAAGGATTTTTTGAGTACTAATTATGATTAATACCCCATTTTCCCCTTGGCCTAGCTTCACTCAAGAAGAAGCTGATGCCGTACAAAACGTTTTATTATCAAATAAAGTCAATTATTGGACAGGTACTGAAGGTCGCGAATTTGAAAAAGAATTTGCAGCCTTTGCAGATAGTAGCTATGACGTTGCCTTAGGTAATGGCACCTTAGCGCTAGATATTGCTTTAAAAGCAATGAATGTTGGTGCAGGCGATGAGGTTATTACCACACCACGTACTTTTTTAGCTTCTGCTTCTAGTATTGTTACTGCAGGTGCAAAACCTGTATTTGCTGATGTTGATTTAAATAGCCAAAATATTACAGCCGAAAGTATTGAAGCAGTAAAGAAAAAGGATTCACATGTTAAACACAAAATTCTCCCCATGGCCTAGTTTCACACAAGAAGAAGCTGATGCTGTACAAAACGTTTTATTATCTAACAAGGTCAATTATTGGACTGGTCAAGAAGGCCGTGAATTTGAAAAAGAATTCGCAGCTTTTACAGATAGTAAATATGCCGTAGCTTTGGGTAATGGCACTTTGGCTCTAGATATTGCTTTAAAGGCTATGAATATAGGTACTGGCGATGAAGTAATTACCACGCCGCGTACTTTTTTAGCTTCTGCATCAAGCATTGTAACGGCGGGCGCAAAACCTGTATTTGCTGATGTTGATTTGAATAGTCAAAATATCACTGCTAAAAGTATTGAAGCCGTTTTAACGGATAAAACCAAAGCCGTTATTGTTGTGCATTTAGCAGGTATGCCTGCTGAAATGGATGAGATTATGGCGTTAAGTGTCAAGCATAGCTTTTATGTGATTGAAGATTGCGCGCAAGCCCATGGTGCAAAATATAAAGGCCGTAGTGTCGGCTCTATTGGTCATGTAGGCGCTTGGTCTTTCTGCCAAGATAAAATTATGTCTACCGGTGGTGAAGGTGGCATGGTTACCACTAATGATGAGTCATTATGGAAAACCATGTGGAGTTATAAAGACCATGGTAAATCCTGGGATGCTATTTATAACAAGGAACATCCACCAGGTTTTAGGTGGTTACATGAAAGTTTTGGCACCAATTGGCGTATGACAGAAATGCAAGCTGCTATTGGGCGTATTCAATTAACTCGCATGACGTCTTGGACTCAATCTCGCCAAGCTTATGCCAAACAACTAGATGAAGCGGCAAGTGCTTTTGATTTGGTGCGCTTAGTTGAAGTACCCGAATACAGTGAACATGCCGAATATAAGCACTATATGTTTATTAAGCCTGATCTTTTAGCTAATGGTTGGGATCGTGATCGCATTGTTAATGAAATTGCTGCTGAAGGCGTTCCTTGTTTTCAGGGAAGTTGTGCTGAAGTTTACTTAGAAAAGGCTTTTGATAATACTGGTTTTAGGCCTGAAAAGCGTTTGTCTAATGCTGTTGAATTAGGTGAAACCAGTTTGATGTTTGTAGTTCACCCGACATTGACTCAAGATGAAATTGAGAAGACTGTTAGTGTTATTAAGCAGGTGTTTGGTTTGGCTAGTAAGGGTTAGTGACGCTTAAAAGTGGAGGACTCAAAAAAATGCAGCACCGGCTATATCTACTAAGTAATATTAGTCGGAATTAATAACAGTTAAAAAACCGGATTCCCGATCAGATACTTCGGGAATGTCGGCTGCAGAGTATCGTGCTGTTAGATCTGGATTCAGGATAATGACTACGGTATTATCTAATAAATAACTTCCACGTTACGTCGGTTTAAGAGACAATAAGTTATTTTGTGGGTGTTGTCTTAATTGATAGCTGGAATAACTAAAGCAAAGGAAGTGGATCTTCGACCAGATACTTATTTTCAGTTAATTTCCGGTTTTTTAGTTTACACTAAGTCATTCTGTAAAAAGAAAATGTATTTTAATTTATAAAAGGAATTAGTTAGTGACTTTGATTCAATCAGTTTTGAAATTACCACGCACCTATAAGCGCGCCATTTCACTGTTAATAGATTCAGTATTTTTATTTTTAGCCTTTTGGTTCGCATTGTTCATGCGTCTTGAAAGCTTCTCACCTCTATTTAAGCAAGATTACTGGCTAGTTTTTTTCTGTGTGTTGCCGCTTAGTTTACTCGTTTTTGTAAAACTAGGTCTATATCGTGCTGTTCTACGTTATATGAATATGCAAGCTATTTGGGCTATTGGGCTAGGCAGTGTTTTTTCTGCGGTATTAATCATTGGTTTTTCTTTCTTATTTACAGCTGGCATACCTCGTACTGTTCCTTTTATTTTCATGAGTTTATGCTTGATATTGATTGGTGGTTCAAGAGTTGGCGTAAGGGCGGTCATTAGCCACCCACGCTGGCATAAAAAAAACTCAGTCTTAATTTATGGTGCGGGCTCTGCAGGACGTCAGTTGTCAACCGCTTTATCACAGGGGCCTGAATATCATGCGGTTGCTTTTGTTGATGATGATGTTGCATTACAAAGAACTGTTATTCAAGGTATCCATGTTTATGCCCCCGAGGCAATACCAAGCTTAGTCAAAAGTAAAAAGATAGAAAAAATATTATTAGCTATGCCCAGCGCTTCAAGGTCACGTCGCAAAGAAGTGTTGAGTAAAATTGATTCACTGGGTATTCAGGTATTAACTATTCCTGGCATGGCTGATGTTGTTGACGGTAAGGCTAACCTTGAAGAGTTTAAAGATGTTGGTGTTGAAGATTTATTAGGCCGTGACCCAGTAGAGCCTAAGCCTGAGTTAATGAATGCTAATATCGAGGGTAAAATTGTTATGGTTACTGGCGCCGGTGGTTCTATTGGCTCTGAATTATGTCGTCAAATTATACGGCTAAAGCCAGCTAAACTGGTTTTATTTGAGTCGTCTGAATTTGGTTTGTATACCATTGATAAAGAGCTTAATGAATATAAATTAACACACGGTTTAATCGTAGAAGTATTGCCTATTATGGGCTCAGTGCAACGCGTTAATCGCATTGAAACTGTGATGAAAAGCTTTGCCGTACAAACTGTTTACCATGCTGCGGCATACAAGCATGTACCATTGGTTGAGCATAATGTTGTTGAAGGTGTTAGAAATAATGTTTTTGGTACTTATCATGCAGCGCGTGCTGCCATAAATGCCAATGTTGAGACTTTTGTATTAATTTCTACCGATAAAGCCGTTCGACCCACCAATATAATGGGTACCACTAAACGTGTGGCTGAATTGGTTCTACAGGCGTTGTCTAAAACACAAGATAAAACGCGTTTTTGTATGGTTCGCTTTGGTAATGTTTTAGGTTCGTCTGGATCTGTGGTTCCTTTGTTTAGAAAGCAAATTAAGGGCGGTGGCCCGGTAACATTAACGCATCCAGACATTACTCGTTATTTTATGACGATACCTGAAGCCTCTCAACTTGTTATTCAAGCGGGTGCTATGGGCACAGGTGGAGATGTATTTGTACTTGATATGGGCGAGCCAGTAAAAATTTATGACCTAGCCTGTAAAATTATTCACTTGAGTGGTTTTTCGGTTAAATCTGATAACAAGCCTAACGGTGACATTGTAATTAAATGTACAGGGTTAAGGCCCGGTGAGAAGCTTTATGAAGAACTTCTTATAGGTGATAACGTTTCAGGGACTATTCATGAGCGTATTATGAGTGCACAAGAAGCCATGCTTGATTGGCATGAGCTAGAACCCTTGCTAAAAAAACTCGATAAAGCCTGTCATGCATTTGACCATGAGTTAATTCGTGAGATATTGCTCAAGGCCCCAACAGGCTTTAACCCCACCGATGGAATATGTGATTTAGTGTGGCTACAAAAAGAAAAAGGGTCGTTGAAAACAGCTGAAATTATCGCGTTGAAAAAAGTCACTTAATACGCCAATACTTTAAAGCTAATGGCTTGCTGATTAAGTGGTCATTAAAATGTGGATGTTTTTCGTTACTATGATTTAAAAGCCATTCGGGGTTGAATGCTCAGAATGGTTTTTTCTAATTATAGCACCAAAAGCCTATGATTTTCGTTGAGCTAAGTTACACAGCACCTGGCGCTATTTTGCTCTACGACCTCTTATTATCAATAGTTAGAATTAATTTTGTTAGGATTTATTAAAATGAAGCACCGTATTTTGTTTGTATTGGTTTTACTGCCTTGTTTTCTTACTGCCGCTGAACCTGAAGCAGGTATGTCTTTTCAAGGGTATAGCGGACTAATAAATACCCCTACAGCAACATTGTTTGATGAAGGTACGCTTTACCTAAAATACAGTAACCAAGTTGAAACAAGGGATGGTTATCGAAACGGAGATAATTATAACTTTGGTGTCGGTTTATGGAAGTATGTTGAAGTTTCAGGCCGGTTAGCTGATTACCAAGCCCCCAATGGTGGCAGTAGCCCGACAGATCTATCAGCCAACATTAAAATAGGTATCCCTTTTATCCCAAAAGACTGGTTTAGTTTAGCGGTAGGTATTCAAGATCTGGGTGGCGCAGCTAACTATTTTGATGCTAAGTATGCTGTGGCGACAAAAAACATTCTAGAAGACGTTAATATTTCACTGGGTATCGGACAAAGCGATTCAAATCAAGGGCGCCTTGATGGTGTTTTTGCTGGTGTTGAATGGCAGCCTTATCAATGGGTAAAGCTCTCAGCAGAATATGATGCAGCCGATACTCAATTAGGTATGCATTTATCTTCACCTAAACAGTGGCTGAGCAGCGGTATTCAATTAACGACTGAACTACTTATCTCTAGTAGTAACGAAGCATTAAAAGATGATGTTTATTATGGTATAGGGTTAACTATTCCGCTTGATTACGACGCAGGTACTCATTCATCGCAGCCAAAAAGTAACCCGATAAACCATGGTAAAGGTGATGGTGAATTAGAACGAACGGCTGAATACGTAGCATTATCTATAAATGATGTTGAGTTAGATGATGCTTATCGTTCAGGTGCACTTGAACGATTACGGTTAAGAAAATTACTGGTTAAAGAAGGTTTTGAATCAATCAGGGTTGCTGAAGCTGATGTAAATACGGTCTATGTAGAACTTGAAGATCACATTTATAACCGTAACAAAATAGATGGGCTTGGCGTTATTCTAGGGATTGTCAGCAAAAATATAAATCATAATTACTCGCACTTTACTTTAGTGCTGAAAGAGCGAGAAATTTCAACATTAGTCGTAAAAGGTAGTATAGCTGAATATGATGCCTTCTTAAGAGATAATAAGCCTTTAAAAATTGATATATCAACCGATACTTTTGCCACTGAGCGGTTGACCTCGGATGATGCTGATAATAGCAATAATTTTTGGCTCAAACCACGCTTTACCTTTTGGCCCGGTATAGCCTCTAGAGTGGGTACAGAGCTTGGCGCCTTTGATGCGTCTGTAGCCTTAATTAGCCACGTTGAATTACCATTATGGCCTGGTGCTGTTTTAACCGCTGCTCATGTTGCACAGTTTGCTGAAACCAAGAACTTTGAAGATGGTCAATATTTCGCTGATGATAAGCAAACAACTGGACTAAAAGAATATAGCTTTCATCAGACCTTTTCATTACCGTACTCGGTAAAAAACATGACTTTTTTTGGTCGCTATCGTGATACTTATAACTATGTAGCGAACGAAGCTCGTTGGCAAAGTGTTGGTGGTGCTCATAAATTAAACCTGTTCACGGCAAGATATGAAAACCAATTAGTACCAACGGGCAGGGCTTACGCGGGGTGTAATATTTTAGCTTTGCGTTGTAGGTCGCCAAAAAAACCTGAACCAAGAGAGGTGCTTATTGGTACGTATAAATATTATAACGCTCATCTTAATGCGACTGCTGAACTACAGGTAGGTAAGTACTGGCAACGCGATAAAGGTTTAATCTTTAAAGTAGAGAGAATGTTTGGTGATGTGTCGTTAAATTTAACCTATAAAAATACAAAAATTGATGGTGAAGAAGCTAATCAATTTATTGGTCTTGGCTTTTCAATACCGTTAACACCACGTAAAGATTACAATAATAAATACTTTCAAGTAAGGGGCAAGCCTAAGTGGAATTATTCAGTAAGTACGCTCGTTGGTAAAAGCCATAATAGACTAACACCAGGTACTGGCGATAACACTAAGCAGTTTTATAACCTTGATAGTGCCTTTTATAATCATGACCGTTTAGGCAGTGAATATATTTATGAAAATTCGAATCGCTTAAAAGAGGCGTATTATCAAGCGCGTTAACATGTTTACCATTATTAATAAAACCCAGTGACAATTTGAGTTGATGGGAGTGAGATAAATTTGTAAATATAGATAAAAAACGGCTATGTAGCCGTTTTTTTTGGCTATTGATAATTTAAATTAACATTACTCTTTTTCAAGCTTGTTCTGAATACCTTATATAATTTATTAAACTTAAGCGTATAGCTAACAACATCTGCTGTTAGTATTTGATCTCCCGTATGTTATCTCATCACTTGATTTCGGAGATAACCATGAGAATTACACCTAGCCAATAACAATAGCAAACCATCATTGAAGATTAGCAAAACAGTGGCTTAACAACATTTAATACAGTATAATCCGCAAGCTTTAATAGGGAAGTGTCCTATTGTTATTCAAATAGTTAAGTATGGAAAACCTGCAAGTGCCAAATCAGAATCAATCGAGTAATAATAGTACTCAGCAATCCACTACACCGTTTTCTCCAGAAGTACTTTTGCTTTCTCAGCAACTTGCCGAAAAGAATAACTCAGACGATGAAATTGACTTAGCAGAATTATGGCGAGCTATATGGTCAGGAAAATATATTATCATCGTTATTTCATTTATATTTGCAGTTTCATCTGTAGCCTTTGCCTTGTCAAAACCGGATGTTTATAAAGCATCAATTTTATTAGCTCCAGCCTCATCAGATTCTGCCGGTGGAATGGGCGCACTTGCTGGACAATTTGGTGGTTTAGCCAGTCTTGCGGGAATTAGCTTAGGTGGCGGTGGAACTGATAAAACGGCTTTAGCTCTTGAAATTATAAAGTCACGCGCATTCCTTGAAACCTTTATTATTAAACATGAATTGTTAGTGCCATTAATGGCAAGTGAAAATTGGGATAGAGCAACAGACTCTCTCGTTATTGATAAAGAACTTTATGATAGTAAAAATAAAAAATGGTTAAGAGAAGCTTCATACCCGAAAAAGTCTGAACCGTCTTCTTGGGAAGCCTATCAAGAATTTTTAAAATTACTTTCTATTACACAAGATAAAGCAACGTCGCTAGTAACAATAGATGTTGGCTTCTATTCACCTGAAGTGGCAAAACAATGGCTAATTTTGTTAGTTAATGACGTTAATGACTTTATGCGTGAAAAAGATGAAAAAGAAACTCAATCTTCTATTGATTATTTAACGAAACAACTTGAGAAAACAGAAGTTAGTGCTATGGAAACTGTTTTTTATCAATTGATTGAAGAGCAAACAAAAAATATGATGCTAACTAAGGTTTCAGCAGAATATGTTTTAAAAACGATTGACCCCGCCCAAGTACCAGAAAAAAAGTCTGGCCCTAAGCGTGCATTAATAGTAGTACTAGGTACAATGCTGGGTGGTATATTGTCGGTACTTATCGTATTAATCAGACACTTTACTAAGAATAATAAATCGACTAAACCAAAGGACGAAAATTTAGCGTAAGCTAATGTGAAATTATGATGGAAGTATTTATCTCTGCACTTACCGCTTTTTGCTTTGCCTTTATCGCAATTAAGTTCTTTAAACCTGTAGCAATAGAAGTTGGCTTAGTTGACAAACCAAGCGAACGAAAATTGCATGCCGGACATATTCCGCTTATTGGCGGAATTTCAATCTTTATAGCGGTACTTATGGCTAGTCTTTTATGGCTTCCTAATACTCTAGAACTTCGTATGTACCTAATTGCCTCAGCAATGATGGTTTTCATTGGTGCGGTAGACGACAAGTTTGACTTGAAAGTACGTATTAGAATTATTGGGCAGCTTATTGTCGCTAGTCTAATGATTTATGGTGTTGGTGGTTATATTTCAAACTTAGGTAACTTGTTTGGTTTAGGTGATGTAACACTAGGTCCTGTAGGTATTATATTTACTTATGTCGGTATTATTGTTGTTATCAATGCTTTTAATATGGTTGACGGTATTGACGGGTTAATTGGCAGTTTAAGCATTAATACTTTTACGTCTATTGCTATATTATTTATTATGAGTGGTCAAAACGATTACGTGAGTTACCCGTTAATACTTGCTACGGCGACTATCCCCTATTTAATTTTTAATTTAGGTTTAGCGTCCAAAGCCAAAAAAATATTCATGGGTGACGCAGGCAGTATGTTCATTGGCTTGAGTGTTATTTGGTTGCTTACTATGGGGACTCAAAATGAAAACGCCTCATTTAGGCCTGTAACCGCGCTGTGGATTTGCGCCGTACCATTAATGGATATGCTAGCAATAGTGGTACGACGTTATAAAAATGGTAAATCACCATTTAAACCAGACAGAGACCACCTTCATCATATACTTCAACGAGTAGGTTACAGTTCACGACAAACCTTGGTTATTATTTCTACATTCGCAGTAGCAATGTCAGTAATTGGTTTGGTGGGTGAAAATTTTGCTATACAAGATGTGATTATGCTAACAGGTTTTATATTTATCTTTGCTTGTTATGTACTAGTAATTCGTAAAATGACAAAATCAGAAAAAATTAAATAGGCAAACCTATTAGCATGAATAAATAGAGGCGCTCGTGAAGGCTATTGTCTCTTTGGTTACAAAGGGTTTAGACAGTTTTTAAACAAGCTGAAAAATGTCTCAATCAAAACGAAATTTGTCTCAGATAATGAAATTATCTGAGTGTATATGTTGAAAATACTCAACAAAACTAAATCTTAATTACTCGAAAAAGAATGGATATTGTATGTTAAATAACAAAGTAGTATTAATTACCGGCGGGACCGGTTCTTTTGGTAAAAAATTTATTGAAACCATTTTAGATCGTTATCCTGAAGTTAAAAAGATAATTATTTTTTCTCGAGATGAATTAAAGCAATCAATAATAAAGCAAAAATACCCTGAATATGATTTTCCTCAGCTTCGTTTTTTCATTGGTGATGTACGCGATAGATCACGGATCACTCAAGCTTGTGAAGGTGTAGATGTAATCATTCATGCTGCAGCCATTAAACAAGTAGATACAGCAGAGTATAACCCAACTGAATGTATCCGTACGAATGTAGATGGTGCTGAAAATGTTATTCATGCAGCATTAGCGTGTGGTGTTAAAGATGTTGTTGCTTTATCAACCGATAAAGCTTGTGCGCCTATTAATTTGTATGGTGCCACCAAATTAGTATCTGATAAATTATTTGCCGCAGCTAATAACATACGAGGCTCTAAAGATATTAAGTTTAGTGCAGTTCGATACGGTAATGTTATGGGTTCACGAGGTTCAGTTATTCCTTTCTTTATAGACAAGAAAAAAGAAGGTGTTCTACCTATCACGCATATGGAAATGACCCGCTTTAATATCTCATTGCAAGATGGTGTAAATATGGTGATGTATGCGATTGAACATCATTTAGGTGGAGAGATTTTTGTGCCTAAAATACCTTCTTATAAAATAACTGATATCGCAACAGCAATAGCACCTGAGTGTAAAACTCGTGATGTTGGGATCCGCCCAGGTGAGAAACTTCATGAAGAAATGATCACGGATACAGATTCTTTGAATACCATCGATCTTGGTAAGTATTATGCTATTTTACCTTCTGTGTCATTTACACATTCAGTTGATGATTTTATTACGCATCATAAAGCAGTAAAAGTACCGTTTGGCTTTAAGTATAACTCTGGTACCAATACTGAATGGGAAACAGTTGAATCACTTCGTGATTTAATTATTGAACATGTTGATCCAAACTTTACAGTATAAATTATTAGAGCGTAGATAAAAGTATGATCCCTTACGGAAAGCAAGAAATAACACAGCAAGACATAGACGCAGTAGTTGATGTGTTAAAATCTGATTTTTTAACACAAGGCCCACAAGTACCTTTATTTGAAGCATCAATAAAGGAAGCCGTGAATGCGGACTATGCTTTAGCGGTGAATTCTGCGACATCGGCATTACATATTGCCTGTTTAGCTCTTGGTGTTGGCGCAGGGGATGTTGTTTGGACTACTCCTATTACCTTTGTTGCCTCTGCTAATTGTGCTTTATATTGTGGTGCGGATATCGATTTTGTTGATATCAATAGTGATACATACAATCTGTGCGCCGATAAGCTTGAACAGAAGCTTATTCATGCTAAAGCTAATAATTTGCAATTACCTAAAGTTGTCATTCCCGTTCATTTATGTGGGCAACCTTGTGAAATGGATAGAATTCATAAACTTGGGAAAGAATATGGTTTTTCAATACTCGAAGATGCATCACACGCTATAGGTGGAAAATATAAAAATAAGCCAATAGGTAATTGTGACTATAGTGATATAACCATTTTTAGTTTTCATCCGGTTAAAATTGTAACAACTGCTGAAGGTGGTGTTGCGACTACCAATAACCCAGCGTTAGCACAAAAAATGGATTTGTTAAGAAGCCATGGTATTACCCGTGATACCGCGTTAATGACAGAGCAAAGCCATGGTGGTTGGTACTACGAGCAAATAGATCTAGGTTATAACTATCGCATGACAGAAATGCAAGCTGCGTTAGGTGTAAGCCAAATGTCACGTTTGCATGATTTTGTTGCAACGCGCAACGCGCTTGCTGCTAATTATGACCAATTACTTAAAAATCTGCCCTTAATTACACCTAAACAAGGTGATGATTCATATTCAGGTCGTCATTTATATGTTGTCCGCTTGAAGTTAAATGAAATTTCTTTATCACATAAAGAAGTTTTTGAACAATTACGAGAAAAAGGGTTAGGGGTTAATTTACATTATATTCCGGTTCATACACAGCCGTATTACAAAGAACTTGGTTTTGTAGCAGGTCAATTTAAAGAGTCAGAAAAATATTATACTGACGCAATAAGTATTCCTTTGTTTCATACCATGACTCAAGAACAACAAGATAAAGTTGTGTCAGTTTTAACTGACGTATTGGTTTAAATTAATGAAAATAGCGATTATACCGGCACGTGGTGGAAGTAAGCGTATACCGCGTAAAAATATTAAACTTTTTCACGGTAAGCCGTTAATAGCCTATTCTATTGAAGCTGCGTTGAAATCAAAGTGTTTTGATAGAGTGATAGTTTCAACAGATGATAATGAAATAGCTGAAGTTGCAAAAAAATATGGTGCTGAAATACCCTTTATGCGACCGAAGCATGTTTCAGATGACTTCGCTACGACGATGGATGTCATTAAGCACTCAATTAATGAACTTTCTTTGACTGATGATTGTCAGCTTTGTTGTTTATATGCGACAGCACCTTTCGTGCAAGTTCACGATCTTGTTGAGGCTTCTAATATGCTCTCATCAATTAATATCGATTACGTATTCAGTGCTACAGAATTTTCATTTCCCATCCAAAGAGCAATTAAAATAGATGAAAGTGGCTTTTGTGACATGTTTCACACTGAGCATGAAAATACTCGCTCCCAAGACTTAGAAAAAGCTTATCACGATGCAGGTCAATTTTATTTTGGGAAAGTCAGTGCATATCAACAAAATAAGCCTTTTTTCCATAGTTCAAAATCTAAACCTTTTTTACTTCCAACTTACCGTGTACAAGATATTGATACATTAGAAGACTGGAAGAGGGCAGAGCTATTATTTGAAGTGCTAATGCAGGAAAGTAATGTCTAATTGGTTTGTTATTCGGGCCGACGCGAATAAAGCAATAGGCATCGGGCATGTGATGCGTTGTCTAGCTTTAGCAGAATGGCTATATTCTCATAATGTAAGGCCATTGCTGTTAACCAAGTCCCCCAATAAACTTATTGAATCAAAAGTTAGCCTTTTAGAAGGTAAAATAATTTATTTACCTGAATCTTCATCATTACCTAGTGATATATATTTACATTCAAAGTGGCTCAATGGGTCAGAAAGTGACGATGCTAAATTGTGCATTGATGTGATTGAAAACGAGATACAAAGAAGTGGTAAATCACCATTATTCATAGTTGTTGATCATTATGCCCTTGCCGCGCCTTGGGAAAAGAAAATATCTGCATATGCGCCGATTTTAGTTGTAGATGATTTAAGTGATCGTCAGCATGAATGTAAGTGGTTAATTGATCAAACTTTTGGAAAAAAAGATGGTGATTATTTAAGCCTAGTGCCTGATAATACTAAGTTAATGATCGGACCACAATATGCTTTGATACGTAAAGAGTTTACTGAAGTAGCAAAACTATTTAAAAGAAATTTACCAAATACAGAAATTAGGGTACTGCTGACATTAGGTGGTGTTGATAAAAATAACGATACATCTAAAGCGCTACTATTTCTTGAATCGTGCAAAGATATTAGCGATAAAAAAATAGTGACAACAGTAGTAACAAGTCATTCCAACCCTAATTTAAATGACTTGCAAGCAACGGTTGGACGACTGAAAGACACTTTATTGCTTATTGATGTAAATAATATGGCTGAATTAATGGCAACTCATGATGTATGCATTGGTGCTGCAGGTTCTACTTCTTGGGAACGTTGCGTTATGTCCTTACCTACCCTCTCGATTGTTCTCGCGGAAAATCAAAAAACCATTGCAAAAAATTTAGCTGAAGTTGAAGTTGTTTTAGACTTAGGTTTGATGGCAGATATTACCCAAGAGAAATTTATGGAAACATTTTATTCATTACTTAATGATATGAATTTGTATAACTCATTAAGTATAAAATCCAAATCTTTATGTGATGGTTTGGGTTGTAATCGTATAGTGAACGAAATAGTTGGTCAAAATGCTTAAAGTTTCAATTATTGTTAGCAATATAGAACACCCTGTTTACCCGGTTATGAAGGAATGGGTTGATAATCATTCACATATAGATGCTGAAATAGTAAATAGTACGAAAGAGCTAAGAGATTCTGGTGAGTTTTTATTTTTAGTGTCTTGTACTGATATTATCAATCAAGAAATTCGGAGCCGATTTAGCCATTGCTTAGTGTTACACGCGAGTGACCTTCCAAGAGGTAGAGGCTGGAGTCCTCATATATGGGAAATTGTTAACGGGAGTAATGTGTTAACGTTAAGTCTACTTGAAGCTGAAGATAAAGTTGATTCGGGCCGTATTTGGCTAAAAACGGATGTTAACTTAGACGGAACAGAGCTTTTTGGTGAGATAAACAACAAGCTATTTACTGCAGAAGTAGAATTGATTCAGCGGGCAGTGAATGAACATGAAACAATAATACCATATGAGCAGAACTCAGATATATCTCCAAATTATTTTCCTAAGCGTGTTCCAGAAGATAGCCGGATAAACCTTAATGATTCCATTTTGGATCAGTTTAACTTACTTCGAGTATGTGATAGTGAACGCTTTCCAGCATTTTTTGAATTAAATGGGCAGCGTTACGCAATAAAATTAGAAAAGGTAGAATCAAGTAATGAAAAATGATAATAAATATATTGAAATAGCGGGCCAAAAAATAGGACCAGATTTTCCTCCCTATATTATTGCTGAATTATCAGCCAACCATAATGGCGATATTAATAGAGCATTCGAAATACTTGAAATGGCAAAAGAGTGTGGCGCTGATGCGATTAAATTACAAACATACACGCAAGATACACTAACCATAGATTGTGATAAACCTGACTTTAAAATTGAAGGCGGTTTGTGGGATGGTCGTACATTGTATGATTTATATACCGAGGCACATATGCCGTGGGAGTGGCATAAACCATTATTTGCCAAAGCTAAAGAGTTGGGTATAACTATCTTTAGCTCGCCCTTTGATACTACCGCTGTTGACTTACTAGAAAAACTTGGTGCCCCAGCATATAAAATAGCTTCGTTTGAAGCGATAGATTTACCTTTAATCGAGTATGTTGCTAAAACAGGTAAACCGATGATTATTTCAACTGGTATGGCCAATAAAGAAGAAATTCAAGAAGCTGTTACTACTGCAAAAAATGCAGGTTGTACAGAATTGGTAGTTCTGCATTGTGTGAGTGGCTATCCTGCTCCCGCGCAGGATTATAACTTAGCTACTATCCCCGATATGGCTGAGCGTTTTGATGTATTGACCGGATTGTCTGACCATACTATCGACAATACAACCGCAATAACTTCTGTTGTTTTAGGTGCATGTTTAATCGAAAAACACGTAACATTAGATAGAAATGGTGGTGGGCCTGATGACAGTTTTTCTCTCGAAAAACCTGAATTAGCCCAGCTTTGTAAAGATGCTAAAACAGCATGGCAAGCATTGGGTAAAGTCAACTATGCACGTAAAGATAGTGAAAAAGGAAATTTGGTTTTCAGACGCTCTTTGTATGTTGTAAAAGATATTAAAGCAGGTGAGGAGCTTACTCATGAAAATGTCCGAAGTATTCGACCTGGTTATGGATTACCACCTAAATTTATATGTTCTATTATAGGAAAGTCTACAACGGAAGACATTCTTAAAGGGACACCTCTGAGTACTGAACTTATTAATGATTTTTAGATTTTTTATTCTATGAACTCACAGCTTTTAGAAAGACTCACAAACTTAGCTTTAAGAGGGCTAAGCATGGGGAGTAAATTTGTCTTAGTTATATTTTTAGCTAAATACCTTTCTGTAGATGATATTGGCATTTACGGGTTAGTTATTGCCACAGTTAGTTTTGCAATCGTTTTAGTCGGTGGTGATTTTTATACTTATAGCCAAAGGGAATTATTAGGTTTAGATAACTCTAAGTGGCTTTGGGTCATTCAGCATCAAAGTGTTGCAGCTAGTGTTTTGTATTTATTTGCTTTACCTTTACAGGTTATTATTTTTTATAATGGCTGGTTACCTATGGTATTAATGCCCATATATTTTTTATTATTAGTTAGTGAACATATAGCCCAAGAAATTAACCGTTTATTAATTACAATGCAAAAGCAACTTATAGCAAGCTTTGTCCTTTTCTTTAGATTAGGGGCATGGTGTTGGGTTGTTATCGTTTTATTTTTGTGGGATGAATCATTTAGGAAGCTAGATGTTGTCTTATGGTCATGGCTTATGGGCAGTTTAATATCCATACTTATTGGTGGCTTTTTTGTTGTGCGTCAATTACCTAATTTAAACTTATCAAAAATTGATAAGTTATGGATTAAAAAGGGCTATGCAATAGCTTTTAAGTTTTTCTGTGCAACATTGTGCTATAGAGCAATTATGACAGCTGATAGGTATGTGATCGAATATGTCGGTGGCAAAGATATGTTAGCTGTTTATGTGGTGTACATAAGCATTGCAATGGCTATAAATAGCGTGCTTGTACCTACTGTTTTTTCTTTTATTTATCCTAAGCTCGTAGGAAACTATAAGAAAGGAAATATTTCTGAATATAAGAAAAACCTTAAAGAGCTTATTCGTTCTGTTTTTATAATAGGTGGAGGGGTTGCCTTATTGATAGGAGTATTTGCTCCTTTTGTATTCCAATGGACAGATAAATTAATATTACTAGAAAATACTCATATATTATGGCTTTTATTGATAATGTCATTTTTGTACTCAGTGAGTATGATCCCACATTATGTTTTATATGCAAAAGGGCAGGATAATCAAATATTATCTAGCCATGCGGGTGGTTTACTTACCTTTTGTGTTGGCTGCTTAATTAGTGTGAGCGTTGGAAATGTTAATTTTGTTTTATACTCTTTGATCAGCTCAATGTTATGCATTTGCGCTATTAAATCTTGGTTCGCCTTCAAACTCGATTTTATTGGAAGAAAAAAAGTTAAATATGTTTAAAAAAAACACAATATTCATTTGCTGTATAGCTGAACCTTGGATTAATGTTATGGAAGAGTTAAAGCCACATGGCATAACTCCAAGCTATGTTGTTCATTGGCGTGATGAAAAGGAGTTGTATTTAAACTCTACTATCGACAATTGTTTTTTTCAATCGGTCGAAGACGCATGGAGCGGCAAAGGCTTTCCTGATAACAATGCTCCAATCCCGTTAGATGAAGAACAGCTAAAGTCTATCGCTTGGTATGAGTCTCAAGCTTTGATTATGATGGGTAGGTTAGACCCCACAGAAGTCCGAATGACTACTGCTACTCGTCAATATTTCTTTAGGGATTTAGTGGGGCACTGGTTGTCCGTCATACAAGAAAAAGACATTCAACTTGTAGTTTCACCATCAATACCTCACCGTGTATTTGACTATGCTTTGTATATAGCCTGTAAAATTAAATCAATAGATTTCTTATCTTTTCAACTCACTCCTTTTGGCTCCAATAGCTTAATGATCCCTAATATTGAAGGAATGCCTGAAATACATGCTGATTACCAAGGTGAGTTAGAGAAGCCGAGCGAGGAAGTTTTAAACAGAGTAAATCAAATTTTAGCAGATTATAAAATTGCTATTCCTGACTATATGAAAGCTCACGCAAAAAATAATAAATCTTTTTTAAAGCCTATAAAAAAACTCTACAATTCTTTAAGTAGAAACCTGAGAGAAGGTAATGTTTATAAGTTTAAACAACCCAATACCTATTGGGCAAAATTTGGTTATATGCCATTTGAAAATAATATGGGCTGGTTGGAATATAGCAAAGTTAAGTTATGTCATGCTTTGAAGGTAAAACAGCTTGAAAAAGCATATAGTAAAATAGTGAGCACTCATTGGGATAAATCAGCGCCTTATATTTTTGTCGCATTACATTATCAGCCAGAGGAGACGTCTTGTCCAACGGGTGGGTCTTATGCTGATCAACTATTGATAATTCAACTCCTTAATGAAGTGCTTCCACTTAATATTAATATTATTGTTAAAGAGCACAAATCACAATTTTATCGTGATCAAGAGGGATCTGCAGGAAGAAGCAAGCTTTTTTATAATCGAATGTCAGCAATATCGCAACGTATCTATTTTGATAGCGTAGATAGTGATCCCTTTGCATTAATTGATGATGCAATAGCAACTGTTACGGTTAGTGGTACTATTGGTTGGGAAAGTGCAATTAGAGGAACACCTACGCTGAATTTTGGTCGAGCATGGTATGAAGGTATGCCAAGAGTCTTCAGGATTAGAAGCAAAAGTGACTTAGCAAATACTTTGCCAAAGTTGAATGATTTTAAAACGAAAGATCTTCATAATGAAATTTTACATTTTCATAAGTTATTAGAAGATAGATTTATAAACGCAACTCACTACAAGTCATTTGTCGGAAAAAATGATGTAAGCATTAAAGACTCAATTCAAACGTTGAAAAATGCTGTATTATCACATTCAAAAGGAAAGTTAACTCAGTAGTTAATGCTTAAATTATGATAGAAAGTACCCTAAGGTTTATTTTAAATAACGTTGTAGCACCGGTTGTGAATATTATTACTTATCCATTTATTGAACGTAAATGGAAGCAAGACTGTAAGAAACTTCCTTTAACCCAAGAGCATAAAGAACTTTATCTTATAATTCATCAACATACAGCTAGAAAACTCTTTAAGTTTCCTGATCTAGTTAATTGTCAAGATTTTAATGATAAAATTCAATGGTTGAAATTATTTGATCAAGATGAATTACAAATAAAATGCTCAGATAAGTTAAAAGTACGAGATTATGTAGAGGAAAAGGCTGGGACTAAATATTTGGTACCGATGTTTCAAGCTGTAAAGTCTTTTGATGAAATAAACTTTGATGAATTGCCAGAGTCATTTGTTATGAAAACTAACCACGATTCTGGAACCGTAGTGTTAGTTAAAAATAAAGCAAATTTGGATAAGAAAAAGGCTAAAATGGAGTTAGAAGCTTCTTTGAATAGAAAGTTTGGTCGGAGTGTAGGTGAGTGGGCATATAGTTTTATCCCTCCAAGAATAATTATAGAGCACTACATAGAGCCAAATAACTCAGCTCCACCTGCGGATTACAAGTTTTATTGTGTTAATGGTGAGGTTAAGTTCTGCCATTATATTTATGACAGAGGAAATAATTCAAAAGAGCAATTGTTGTCAGAAAATGGTGATGACTTAAAAACTCCGTTACATGAGAAGTTTGAATTAGGAACTGACTTTGTAATACCACCTAATTGGAATGAAATGTTAGAAGTTGCCAAAAAAGTCTCAGCTGAATTTAAGTGTGTAAGAGTTGATATTTTCTCTAGCCAGGGAAGTATTTTTGTTGGCGAAATGACATTTTGGCCAATGGCAGGTACATATAGAGGAGAAGGCCAAAAGTTTTTTGGAACATACTTAGATTTCGATAGAAGTACTTATAAAAAATCAGTGTTGTAAATCTTTGTTAATCAGGTGTTTAAGTGTATTTTAAAGTTTTATTTTTTTGTTTTTTTATCCTTGGTATTCTTGGGTTTTCTAATTATGGAAGAGCGCATGTTATTAATGTTTCTACAGCATTTGATATATTGTTAGTTTTATCTGTTTTTATTTATAAGCCAAAGTTTGCTGATAAGACATCTTTGCTGCTGTTTCTTGTGTTTTTGTCATATTTTATTATTTCATTTGCAATTGCTACCATGTTGCAGGGCAGCCATTTGCTAGACTTTTTGCTTGCCTATAAAGCCATTTTTTACTTCACCTTATTATTTTACTTTGAAAGAAAAAAAATAGGAGGGAAAAAAAGATTTTACCAACTGTATAAGTGGTTGGTTATATTTTTCCTTATTAAATATGTATCATCAGTATTGCTAAGTTTGAATGATCGTCCTTTGCTTTTTAGAGAAAACAACTTTGAATTAATGTTTTTAGCTTTGTTATTTTATTTAAGGTGCATTCTGTTTGATAAAGTAAAAGGGTGGGATGTTTTAGCTATAATTGTTATTTTCTTAATTTCAGGATCTAAATCAGCAATCCCCATACTGTTTTTGGTTTTAGCTAGTGTCTATTTAAAAGGACTCACGTGGAAGAAAATACTCTCTTTTTCTATCATTGGTATAGTATTTATTGGTGTTTTTGCCTCATTATTATTATCAAAATATGGTTTAACAGGGCTTGGAGGGATTGATAGGATTGCTTTCTTTCGTGTTTTTTACCTAGAAATGATCAATAGTACAACTTTAGAAATATTATTTGGTCATATACGCATTTCTGCTTTATTAGAATCATCTTGCAAAGCGTTATATTTTTACCCAGGCTTGTTCAGCTTTAAAAATGATGGAAGTTGCTATTCTCTAATATTCCACTCATTTATACTCAGATCTGTTTTTGATCATGGGGTCGTCGGTACTTTATTGATCTTTTATTTTTGTTACTTTCTTTTATCTAGAGCAGGGTACTCTAAGCGTGTTGCTTATACATTTCTTGGTGTTATGTTTTTAAATTCATTATCGGTTTCAGGTTTCAATAGTGTGTTCTTCGCTCTTAGTATGCTGATGTATATTGGATTTTCTCCAAATAAAATAATAAATAATCGAGATATTTAAGATGAGTTTAAAATATAGACCAGATATTGACGGATTAAGAGCTATTGCAGTATTACTTGTTATTTTTTACCACGCAGGTTTCAAAGTTATAAGTGGTGGGTTTGTAGGTGTCGATGTTTTTTTTGTTATATCTGGTTTTTTAATTACGTCAATAATTAATAAAGATATTCAAAAAAATGAATTTAAATTGTTTAATTTCTATGTAAAAAGAATTAAGCGAATTCTACCCTCATTTTATGTCGTTATTTTCACTACATTATTGATAGGTTTTTTTCTTCTGTTGCCAAATGACTTTATTGCATTAGGTAAAAGTTTTTTAGCGTCGAGTATGTTTTTTGCCAATATGTTTTTCTGGAAAGTAACTGGTGGTTATTTTAATTCCAGTACTGGTGAGATGCCTCTCTTACACATTTGGTCTTTGTCTTTAGAAGAGCAATTCTATTTTATTTGGCCCTTTTTTTTGCTATTCATTTTAAAATCAAGAGCGAATAAGTCCATTATCCCTCTGACTCTAGTGGCTGTAATATGTCTTTTTATATTTTCAGAATGGGCCGCTATTCATAAACCCAATGCAGCATATTATTTCTTATTGACTAGAGCCGGAGAGTTATTGATTGGAGCTTTACTTGCACTTACTCTTGCTTCAGGTTTTAGGTTAAAACCTTCTTTAGCAAAGTACCTTTCTATTTTCGGTGGTGTTTTAATCTTAGTTCCTGCTTTTAGCTTGTCAAAAACATCTGTTTTTCCGGGATTAAACTCTTTATGGCCATGTTTAGGTGCTGCACTTATCATATTATCTGGAAGTGCTTCTACGACACTTGTTAGCAAAGTTTTATCATCGAAACTTTTGGTATTTATAGGACTAATTTCCTATCCAATGTATTTATGGCATTGGCCAATAATCGCTTATATTAATTACCTTAATTACGATCTTGATTATGTTTTAGGTGGAGGGGTCATTTTATTGACCACTGTTTTGGCTATATTGACCTGGCATTTTGTAGAAAAGAGACTTCGAAGAGTGCAACTGTCAGATGTTTCAGCGTTTATTCATATCTTTGCAATTCCGTCGTTAATTGTTTTTTCTCTTAGCATATTGATAATTGTAAATGATGGTTTTGATAAAAGGCTAATAGGTAATATCAAATACTTAAAGGTTAAGCAAATATTAGAAATGCCAACGGTTTCCAAAGGTTGGTGTTATCAGACTGATTCTGTAATGAATCATAAAGAGTCTCTCGCTTGTTCTCTAGGTATTGAAGACGGAGACATTAATGCCATTTTTATTGGTGATTCACATGCCGGTCATTATCAATATTTAGTTAACCATATTGGAAATAAAAAGGGTCTTAAAATAGCAACTTTTATCACCTCTAATTGTTTCCCGAGTTTATATACTACTAGTAGTGAAAATTTGGGAGGAAATCCTGCACTATGTAAAGCTTTTCGGACTGAAGTTAAAAGAATAGTTGATAATAATAAGGTTCAATTTGTGTTTTTAGCAGCCAGGTGGGATGCTAATACAGAGTGGCTTCATGAAACTAAAGAAGCATTAGACACATTTTCTAAACGGGCGCATAAAATTATAATATTTCCTCAAATTCCTAGTTACATTAATAATGTACCTCAGGAATACCTAAGGTCTACTGCAATAAATTGGTTTAATAAAAAGTTTGTAAATAAACTTGATAATTCATATGTTTTAGCTAATAAAAAAGTCAAAAATATTGCTGGAAGATATGAAAATGTATTTTATTTAGATTTACAGGTATTCACAGGAAATAATCAAGAGCTACCATTATTTACTGATGAGGGACTACCTTATTATTTTGATAGTCATCATTTAAATATGACCGGTTCAAAGATGTTAACAAAGAAGTTTATGGATAGCCCTATCGGTAACATGTTAATAAAAGTGGCAATAAAAAATTAAAATAATCGCGATAGCATGCTGTTGAGATGAGTATTAAATTAAATAGAGATAATGACTAATGTTTACTTTTATAAAAGAAAAAATTGTTAATGTTGAAGAGATGCTTATAAATAATGAGAAGGGCAGTGTTATTTACTTAAACCCATCTACTTATAACTACTTTAGAAAGAATATGGATTTAATTGAGAATGTAGATGGAGTTAGGTTTGACGGCATATTTATGTCTTCATTCTTGAAGTTGTTTGGCATTAATGTGCCCAAACGCCAGAGCTTTGATATGACTTCGTTAGCACCTCAAGTGTTTGAAAAGGCAGAGAAAGAAGGGCTGACTTTGTTTTTTTGCGGTGGGGCTGATGAAGATGTGAATAAGTTCTGTCAAATAATACAGAGTAAATATAAAAACTTACAAATAGCTGGGAAACGTAATGGTTATTTTTCTGATGACGATTTTTCTAAAGTCAAAGATGAAATTATAAAAGATAAGCCTGATATCGTTATTTTAGGATTGGGAGGGCGTAAACAAGAAGTTGTAGCCTCAAAGTTAACACCTTTTATAAACGGTTATATTTTTACATGTGGTGCCTTTATTTCTCAAACAACAAAAAGAATTGATTTTTATCCGAAGTATATAAATCGACTGAATTTGAGGTGGGCATACAGGTTTATTGTTGAACCTAGAACAATTAAAAGAGTGCTAATTAGTTACCCGTCTTTTGTTGTTTATTTGTTTATAGATTTTATTAATTATAAAAATAGAAATCAATAGAAATCAATAGGAATTAATAGGAATAATATGAACATCACTATTGCAGGAACAGGTTACGTAGGCTTATCAAATTCTATGTTATTAGCACAACACAACAAAGTTATTGCAGTTGATATAATCAAAGAAAAAGTGGACTTGTTAAAAAATAAGAAATCGCCAATTTCTGATGTTGAAATTGAAGATTTCTTACAAAATAAAACGTTGGATTTTACGGCAACCCTCGATAAAGAATTTGCCTATAAAAATGCAGACTATGTGATTATTGCCACGCCAACTGATTACGATACTGTAACCAATACTTTCAACACAAAAAGTGTTGAAGCGGTTATCAAAGATGTAATGGTAATTAACCCATCAGCAGTTATGGTAATTAAGTCCACTGTACCTGTTGGCTATACGGCTCGAATTAAAGAAGAGTTGGGTTGTGAAAATATAATGTTTTCACCTGAATTTTTACGAGAAGGCCGTGCGCTTTTTGATAACTTACATCCTTCACGTATTATTGTTGGTGAAAAGTCAGAGCGAGCAACTATATTTGCTAATTTATTAGTACAAGGGGCGATAAAACAAAATATTGATATTTTGTTTACCGACTCTACCGAAGCAGAGGCCGTTAAGCTTTTTTCGAATACTTACCTTGCGATGCGCGTTTCTTATTTTAATGAATTAGATTCTTATGCTGAAACTCATGGTTTAAATGCTAAGGAAATTATTGAAGGGGTAGGATTAGACCCTCGTATTGGTAGTCATTATAACAACCCTTCTTTTGGTTACGGCGGTTATTGCTTACCTAAAGATACCAAGCAGTTATTAGCTAATTATCAAGATGTGCCTAATAATCTGATCAGTGCTATTGTTGATTCCAATACTACGCGAAAAGATTTTATTGCTGATTCTATTATTAATAAAAAACCGAAAGTGGTTGGTGTCTATCGTTTGATCATGAAAAGTGGTTCAGACAACTTCAGATCTTCATCTATTCAAGGGATTATGAAACGCATCAAAGCCAAAGGTATTGAAGTGGTTATCTATGAACCCGTGTTAGAAGAGGCTGAGTTTTTTCATTCTAAAGTATATAACGATCTTGAAGCGTTTAAAGCTATTTCAGATGTTATTGTATCCAATCGCATGGATGATGAATTAGTTGACGTTGCCGATAAAGTTTATACCCGTGATCTTTTTGGCAGTGACTAGTTAGTGGCGATTTGTTATCAAATTTTATATGTAAAAGATTAAGAGTGCTTTATGAAATATTTAGTGACCGGTGCAGCCGGATTTATAGGTTTTCACCTAACAAAACGATTGTGCGCGCAAGGGCATGATGTTGTTGGTATTGATAATTTAAATGATTATTACGATGTTAACCTTAAGCTCGCCCGTTTAGCGGAATTAGATAAGTTTACTGTTAAAAATACCACAAATGATAATGGTGTTTTTAGATTTATAAAGTTAGATCTTACCGAACGTGAAGGGATAGCGACATTATTTACCGATGAAAAGTTTGATCGTGTTGTTCACTTAGCGGCACAGGCGGGTGTTAGGTATTCAATCGAGAATCCTATGGCTTATGCTGACTCAAATTTAATTGGTCACTTAACCATTCTTGAAGGTTGTAGAAACAATAATATTAAACATTTGATCTATGCTTCTTCTAGTTCAGTTTATGGTTTGAACAATAAAACGCCATTTTCGACGAGCGACTCAGTTGACCACCCAGTATCGCTTTATGCAGCAACCAAAAAATCTAATGAATTGATGGCTCATAGTTATTCGCATCTGTATGACGTGCCAACTACGGGGTTAAGATTTTTCACCGTTTATGGTTCATGGGGACGACCTGATATGGCGCCCTATATTTTCACTAAGAAAATTTTAGATGGCGATATTATTGATATTAACAATAATGGTGATATGTGGCGTGACTTTACCCATGTAGACGATATTGTTGAAGGTATTGTGCGCATCGCTGATGTTGTTCCAGTGCGTGATCCTACTTGGAAAGTAGAAAGTGGTTCTGCTGCTTCTAGTTCTGCACCGTATGCTATTTATAACATAGGCCATGGCTCACCTATTAATTTGATGGGCTTTGTTAAGGCCATTGAAGATGAACTGGGCATTGAAGCTACGAAAAACTTTCGTGAAATGCAAGCGGGTGATGTTTATCAAACCTATGCAGAAGTTGATGACTTATTTGACGCTGCAGGTTACAAATCACAAGTGTCTGTCGCCAAAGGTGTTGCTGAATTCGTTAAGTGGTATCGAGCATTTTACAATAAGTAGAAAATAGATTTTTAGAATATTATTTTCATGAAGAAACGATGTCATTTGGTGTTGAGTTGACTGATGATTTTCGAGCTCATTCGACTGAATTGATCGGCTAGTGTAACTTTACCGTCATGCTGAATTTATTTCAGTATCAGGTTTTTGTGCTTTTATTAGCTTCATTAAGTCCTATTATCTATCACTACTTCTTTATCGCAATCAACTTATAGAATTTTTTATGTTGTATACCTTCCTGTTTGATGAGCAAGTGGCCTATATCGTCAACAGCCCACTGGCAAGAAATATCCGTTGAGGTAAATGCTGACACTGCGTTATCAAAAGCGGCGAGATTATAACTGTAAGTTTGTGAAGTCTTGAACGGTGATGGGCTTATTAGCACAACTTCTGATTCTGGTGTACTGGCATTATTAAAGCTGCAGTTATATCGAGTAGTCACTTTAAAAGGAAGTATTTGAGTTGATGGTTTATGTGTAGATTCAAATACTATCATGCTGTGTTTTTTATCGTCACTGATAAATTGAGTGAGCATTTGCTTCACATTTTCAATTTTACAATCTGCGTGATGGTTGGCGATGTTAAGCTGCGACACGATTGCAGAAATTTCTTTTTTTTGTGAAATCGTGTTGACTCTTAACAAAGCACTATCAATTTTAAAAAGTAGTTGGTTGTGGTCTCGCGCAATTGTTATCTGGTGTGCATCACCGCACAGTTTTAGTAGCGTTGAAGCGGTTTTAATACCAAGAGAGACAAGAAACTCTTCATCAACTCCCCCTTGTGATAAAGGTAACACTTCAACGCCTAAACAAACGCTACTTAGAGCGTAGAGGCCAAGGTTGTTTTTTTGAGTCACGTGAAGATAAAATTCATGCGTACCTAATATTGTTTGTCCATTGGCTTGGTAGTTGTGTTTGGCTACAGTGAGTGTGTTATTAAATGCAGCCGTAAAATTGTTCACATCGATGTTTCTTAATGTGATTTTTTCTGAAAAGTTAAAGTCGTATAATGCTAGGTTGTTATCATCTACATCAATATAGTGAAGACTATGCTTAGGAAAAACAATCGAGTTTTTTTGCCTTTTTTCTTCATTTAGCCGGTCAGAAATAATATTGGCTTGGTCGGTGGTTTCTTTTTGCTTGATAGAAAAACTCATCCGTTTTTCATCGGCCATGATGTTGATAACAATTAAGGCGTTGCTTTGTTGTGTCGCCATTAATTCACACTGTTTAATAAAACCAATAAATTTACTCGCGTCAACGAACAACTGTTTATTATCTGAGGAGGCTGGATTAATGCAGTTAATATGTAAGTCTACGGAGCCTTGAATGCCTGTTGATGAAAGGGTGCTTGTGGTAAGCCTTAATACTTTATTTTCGCAATCAATGGTTAATAGTATAAAGCCACTATTGATTTGATCAGCCTGACGATTTTCAGCCGTGTTTGGCACGGCAATCGTTGAGAATTTTTGAAGCTGAGTAGGTAAGTTTGAAGGTAAGGTTATGAGCATTGTTTATTTCACCATTGAGCGTGTAAATACACTTTCTGTAAAAGTCAGGTAAGCTAAAATTAAGTCGATTATTTCCGGTAATATGAACCACAGAGCCCAATTGAGACGGTAAGGTCGTAGCGCTGCCGTTGCCGTTGCCGATTTTGATGTACCTTCAGTTATTCGACATGGACGGCCTGTTTTATCTATCATGTCTTTCCAAGAGTTGAGCTGAACACTGTCCTTTCCTGACATTGTTATTGGATAGTGTTTATCGATGTCTATGGCATTTAAGGCGTTTAAGTGTCGCTTTAACTCTCTGATATTATTAATTGGCATGTTTATTTTTAATTTGTGTTGTAATTGACGTAATGCGGTTACTTCAATGCTCGTAAAGTCATTTATCCGCCAGTCGAGATGCTGACTAAGTTTTAACCAAGGGATGTATTGATTCGTTGAAAGTGTTAACGGTGATGGAAGTTCCGATGTTTTTTCGATGAACACCATCATCCATGGCGCCAATTGCGTATCATTGAGACCTTGAGAAGCTAAGGATAGCTGCTGAGTAAAACGGCTAAAGCATAGATTATTGTCTGGCGTTAGCATGTTTGTTGATAGATGAGGTTTAACCTTTGCCTTATAAAAGTTTGGTACTTTATTGTATTTTGTTATGACCCATCGAAGTGTTTCGTTTTTTAACAGCCAAACACATTTTTTTGTTTGTTTTGATGGTGTACTTAATTTTTTGGCAAGATTAAACCCGTACTTTAAGTTAGCGCTAACGCAGTGTAGTAATTCTGGTTTCGATACAGTGTATTCCGTTTTTGATTGTTGAAAAATAACATAATCTACTAAGTGTAAATAATTACCTAAGGTGGTTGCAGGGCCTGCATGCCCAACCAGTAAAGCAATTGCATCTAGCACCGGAAAAGTTAAATCAAAGGTAGTGCCTAGTGCACTAAAAAAGGCTTTAATATGTGTTAACTTTTCCTTGGAAAATAACGGGTGTTCAAATGCGCTCGGCAAATAGCTTATCAGTCCCGTAAGTAGTGAAAAAGTGAGTAGGGCATTGTTCGCTCCACAATGACGAAGTAAATGTGTTACCCAGGTATCATCTAAGGTTTCTTTTCTTAAAAAAGTGATGAATTGTTGCTCGAGTGTGTGATACGGCCATTCGTCAAAAAGTAATGCCTCTTTTCCTGTGATATTTAATCTCTGTTGGTATAGCGTGATCAACTGTCTCAATACATCATCGCTCAACATGCATAATGGAAACTTCCGAACGCTTTGCAAAGACTTTCGTTTTTTATCTGGTGTGATGTTAATGAGTCCACACTCAAAATCAATATCCCCAACCTTTAAACTCAGTACATCATCTTCACGAAAGCACCCGTAATAGCAAAGCTGCATAAACAAGGTGATTTGCTGTTCAAAAATCCCTTTTCCTGTTTTAAATTTCTCACAAATTAGGTCGAATTGACGAGGACTTAAGTAGTTAGTGCGTACCCGACCATCGCGATGTGTTAAATTGATTTGTTCAATATCGATAGTCGGTAACTCATTAAATCGATTGATGAAGTGCAAAAAGCGTACGCAGGTTAATTGGCGTTTACTGCATGAGATCTGATCAATTGCTGCTTGGCTCTGTTTGTTAAGGTTATTTGTACTAAGCCTCCTAAAGTCATAGGTACCGAAGGCTGTTTGAATAAATTGATTAACGTCAGAAAAATATGTTAATAAAGACCTCGCGGCTAGCTTTTCTGTCCAAGGAGAGCCGTTTTCGAACAAATAGGCGATCCACGAAATCGCCATTAATAGTGCGAGGTTCATTGGGCATTGCTGACAGTTTTTTAATTGGCGAAGGCATTCTTGATAGCTTGCTGCACGATGATCATTTTTTACATTAACTGTCATATAATGTCTGAGCGTACCATTCACATGACGCTTTGCTTTTGTATTGTCTCCCTTAGCTGTCTGGTTATCTGATTCATAGGGAAGTCTTAACGTTGTGATGCTTCGTGAAGATGACGCTGTGATCTCTACGGGTGTATTGGTAAATAAGTGAACTAACTGTTCATCAGTGAGACTATGCTCGTTTGGCCAATACTGGTGCAAGCCTGCCGGTTGTTGCAGTAAACCAATATCACGTAAAATGGAGGTAAGTGGATATTTATTCAACGCTTCGCTCAAGTCAGCAAACGCAAACTCGAGATAAGTGTTGATTGCTTTTTGTGCTATATTTTTTCCTGCCATTTTCTTAGTTGAATCTAAGTGGGGAAGCTCAGAGCTGTTTAAGTGATGAAGCAGTAATGCGCCCATTGGTCTTAACCAAACTCTCTGGTGGCTATTGGGCAAAAATGCAGTAATAGCAGGAACCGCTTCAAAAAAATACCAAGCATCAAAAGGCAGTGCTGCTAGTTCATTTAATGCTGATAAACGATTGATATTGCATTCGAGTGCGCAGAGTAACAACCATCGACCAAATGTAAGTTGGTGTTGGTTATTCATTGAACGGTTCAAATCAATCTGGTTAGGGTGATAGAGACGTTCACAGAGTTGAGTAACTAAATTAATCGGCAATGTATCAGCGTGAAAAAGTGGTGTGTCAACGGGGGATGAAATCAGTTGAGCAGGGGCTTTAAGTTTTGGGGCTTGCTTTTGATGCAAACGAAAAAGCGCTTGTATGCATAAGTTAAAGCAGCTTAGCTCAGCATCTGTCGATATGTAGTCCCTTAAAAGACGCGGGAGCGTAGCTATCGAATTAGCAGCCCATTTATCAACAGATTTTATTAATAGTTTGTGAATTTCAGGGATGGCCAAAAACTCGGTGATCAACTCTCTTCTCTCGCGATCCTCATCAGCAAGCTCTGTGAGAAGATGATTGTGATAGTCGTTTATTTTGTGTTTCATTAAAGAGCCCTTCCATTGTCAATGAGTTTTTCAATGAGTAACAGGCATGCTTTGTCACTTTTATTAAATACGCTCATTAGGGACGACAACTTAACTGACTGTTGAACAGCAAGTTGAATAGGGCTGCATAAATTGTATTGCCCGAGTGGTGATTGTCCGATTTTAAAATGATTCATTTGTAAATTGAGGTGTTGTTGGTTGAACTTATCAGAGGTCGGTGCGTGTAAGTCGTTATCTATCCACAAAGTACATAAGCTTTGACGAAAGCTGTTTGGATCAAGTTGAATATTTAGTTTTGTAAATACATTTTGAAGTACTTCTTTATTCATTTCTATCGGTTGACCCTTCTTTAAATTCGCTAGGCTAGGTTGTTCCGAGATATTTAGGTAGGAAGAGCTGTAAAACCAGTCAGTCCACTGCTTCCAAATTTCGCTCAACGTGTTGTCGAGAAAGATCAAGCGATGTTCGCCATTTTTATGGGCGTCTTTATCTTGGGTTGTAAAAATGCTGTGCGCTAGGCTAGTCGCTGAGAATGCAGGAAAAGGTTGTTTTACTGGCCGTAATCCACCGCTAAAACAAGCTCTTAAGGCAATATAACAGGTGATGAGTTGACTAACCTTTTCGATACCCTGCCTTAATTTCTTTTGGCGAAGTTGTGTGTATTTGATAAAGCTATTTTCAAAGTAATCAGCGAGTAATTTAAGGTGATCTTGTTTTACTGAAAGTGCCGCCCCAAAACTTTGCAGACTGTTTTTACCTTCAGGCTTGCTAAGTTCATCAGATCCTATCAGTGAACCCGCTTCGAGAGAGAACCCAATCTCTTTTATGAAGTTCAGCCATTGGTTATGGAGTGTATATTGCAAAGTTTGCTTATCCGCGTTGCTATAGTAATGTTGGATCATCGCGCTACCTTGCTGCCATCCCAAGTAAGAACTTGGAATGCGGCCCGAAATATAGTGATGAAAGCAGCTTCGAATTTGAGCAGCCTTGACATATTGGTGGCAATGACTGTTGTAAGCTTTTATCTTTTCTTTTAACCAGTTACGGTATTGTTGTTCATCAATCTTGGAGATATAAACTAAGGGGTTAGCGTGTCTTTTCGTAGCATTGACTAGCTTTAATGGGATATATAAAAGGTGCTGGAGAGGATAGGGAACGATCAGTGTCACAGGCCTATCATCACTACTGGTAGAGTACACATTCGATGTTGCTGATGGTGCTTGTTTTCCCTTGACCAATAACTGTGTTATTACTAAGTAAGCATGGCAGTGACCATCATTAGTCAAATGGTAGTGCAAACCAGGCTGTGTATCATGATCTATAATTTTCCTTGTACGCTGGTTAAATAACCTCAGTGATTTGATCTGAGAATATGGGAGAGCTAGCCACAACTCGAGAAAGATGATCACCCAATACCAGCACTCTTTTTGTGTAATGATATCTAATGTGTTATCCATCAATTGTGGAAAGCTATATGTGAGGAAGCCTTCCAGCTCTTTTGGTGTCAGTGCCTTCTGACTCAGTGGTAGCTTAAGGTTTTGCCTGCGTATTGCACTTTTTAGTCCCCCTAGCTTTTGACGGTAGTGTTGCTGTTGCGACTTTATACTTAAAGGCTTGCTCGGTTTCAGTGTTAAATACGACTGTTGAACTTCTCCACTTTCATCAACAAATTGATACTGTTGCAGTTGATCACCTTGGAAATCAAAAGAGTGGTCAGTTAAACACTGAAGCCCGTTCTTTTTAATTTTATTTATACGTGGTTTACGTACGAGATACTGAGAAATCGTATCGAACGTTGGACTAATATCATTCAGCACAACAAGCTGAGCTTTTAGTTCAAAATTAGTCAGTATATAAAATTCAGCGATTGTCACATGCTTCGTGAGCGTTGAGATGTCTATATTCAACGCTCTTGCTTTGTCGAGTGCGAGTAATGGGGAATAGAGATCATCAGGTAACAATAAGTAAATACGAGCAGTGAGCAATGTCCACCAATGCAGATCAATTTCGTTTTTCTGGTGATTGCTAGCAATTAACACTAGCGTCGAAAAAAGTGGGTGATCAGTTAGGAAGTCATGTAAATCACGGCGAGTTATCTTTCTTTTGTTAGTGGCACCTGATGTCGCTATCACCTTATTCTTAAATAAAAGAGCAATAGCGCTTTTTAGCTCCTCTTGCTGCTTTCTTTGATATGCATTTTTTTCGGGTACAAGTTCACAGCACATTCGGTGGAAAAGTGGGAGTATCTCACTAAGACGATCAAATAAAGGAGATAAAGGCGGTAGCTTAAATGCTTGCCAAACTCTCTGAACATCATAGTTATAGACGTTGGCGTATATTCCTGTTGACGCTATTTTTTCAGAATTTACGATATAATTAGGATAGGGCATCAAATTATTCCTTTTTACCAATCAAACATTGAGTCAAAGTCATTCACAATATTTTGATTAAAAACATCGTGTTCAAGTTGTTTATGTCCAGTAGATTTATCAGTGTTTTCTGCACGCGTTTTAGCGGCGATACTTAACGAGGATTGATTTATTCCAAGGATTTTTGCGTACTGATGCTGACTAAACTTAAACCCCAGATCAACAATGTCATTTAAGTTTTTTTCAATCGATTTTAATTCACTCATTTTTATTGAAGAAAAAGTGGTTAAATAAGAATGTAAAACAAGTATTTGCTTCAGTTCTTCTAAGGTATTCACTTGACTGGATATATAGCTATTGATTTTTATGTCGGGGTATTGCTTTTTGGCAACATACCAAAATTCAGCATATTGAACCGGGTAATACTCACCATCCAATTCTATGAGTGCAATGCTGATTTTTTGTAATTGTTCAATCATCAACTTGAATGCCGTTAGATTGTTAAACGCAATATTTAAAAAGTACTCTTCAGCTTTATTTAACTCTCTTATGTCTTTTATGAAGCTAAATTTGCTTAGATTGATCACTTTTTTCTTGTTCCTCTTTTTTGTTTTATTGGTACTCGCGTTATTACTTATTTTTTGTGGTCTTTTTAAAACGCTATTATTAGATTTACTTGAACTCATACGTTTACTCCGATATTTAACTTATATATTTAGGCTTTATGACAATATGTTTTCTTATTCGGTATTGTGTGAATTACTTCATCTAAATATGCATTAAATGTGAAATAACTGATTATTTATTAAAATAAACACGTATCAAGGTCAATTAGCACCTTAATTTGGTTATAAATAATCTCACAAGAAATTCGCCAATACCCTCATGTGTGAACTAATTCATCTAAATATAGGTAGATAAAAATATAAATATTAATCAAACGTGAAATAGCTGAGTATTTATTAAATTAAACACGTATCAAGGTGAACTAGAACCTCAATTTTTTTATAAATAATCTCACAGGAAAACAGACGTTGATCTACGTATTTGTCACTAAACAGTGAATAATCGAAGGGAATGGTCTTTATTTTTTATGTTAGGGGATATGTGTCTTCGCATTTTGTAAAGAACGAGAGTTCCAAAATGTAAGCTGCAAAGAAAAATCAACGGTGCAATAATATTACTTTATTCATATAAACGTCCTTTTTGATAAATACAGGGCATCCCTTGCTATCTTTTTCTTACCACTTACTTTATCTCAATATATATATTTATTGCTTCTAAATTTAAATGTGATTAAATTACTGATTATTAGTGCTTTATTTTGTTTTTAGGCAGGTTGTGTCCGGTTCATATGTTCAAAAAATTAAATTTACATCAGGCTCTAAATTTTATTAGCACCGTCGAGAAAACTCGGTACTTTAGTACCGAGATGAATCGATAATTTCTTGACAATCTCTGCTTGTACAGTACGCTATACAGTATATGAAAAGGACGCTCAGATACAATTACCGGCTCAAGCCAACAGTAGACCAAGAAGTTAAACTCGTAGCGTTTGGCTCATATGCTCGTGGGCTGTGGAACTTGTTGCTGTCTGAAAATATACGTCGATATCGATACGATAAAACGTTTTTGTTTTACCCTGAAATGGCGGGGTTAATTCGTGACTTGAAAAAGTTCGACGAATTCTTTTGGCTCAAAGCCTTCGACGCTGCTGCGGCACAGCAAGTAGCTCGTGATTTGGAAGCGGCTTTAAAAAACGCATTCACAAAAGGTCGATTGCAGCAGTTTCCTACTTTCAAAGTGAGCTTTAAACAAAAAAAGCTTCACGATGACAGCTTTCGATGTGTTAACAACTCTAATTGTATTAGGGTTGAAAAAGGGGCTATTAGTATTCCTAAAATCGGTAAAGTGCCGATTGTTTTACATCGAAAACTAGCCAGTAAAATCAAAACAGCTACGGTGCAATTTAAACACGGGAAATGGTATGTTTCACTCACTCAAGAAGTTGAGTGCAAAAGCGCAAAGCAATTGCTATCAACGCTTGTTGGTTATGATATTAACAGCCAGTACACCGTCGTTGGTTCAAATGGGTGGTACGTTAAAAATCCGAAAGCTTTCAAAAAATCTTCAACCAAATTAAAGCAAATTCAAGTCCAGTTGAGCCGTCGAAAGAAAGGCTCTACTCGCTGGCACAAAACAAAAACACGCTTAAATAAACTTCACGGAAAAATCTCTCGCCAACGCTTAGCGTTTGCTCACGAAGTATCATGTTCGATAGCCAAGACCAGTGATATTATCGTGTTTGAGGATTTAAACGTGAAAGGAATGCAGCAGTTTAATGGCCAAATGGTGAACGATAATGTGATGGGTATGGTCACAGTGTTAACCAAGTACAAGGCTGAATTAAATGGCGCTGTGTATCATGAAATAGGTCGATATGTGAAATCGTCAGGCATTTGTTGCGAATGCAAACATGAGCATAAATTCGATTTGAGAGTCAGAAATTTCGCGTGTGAGCGCTGCGGCACAGTGCAGTGTAGAGATTTTTCTGCCGCTAAGTCAGTGGCAGACACCGGCGAAAAAGAGTTAATAGCTAATGGGATATTAGTTAGGGCGTTGCCCAACACTCAGCAGAAATCACCTTCTAAAATGAAAGTCTTTGAGCAATCAAAGTTTGGTGTGGGAACTGAGAAAAAAGAAGTAGCCTAGCCGTTAAAAGCTAGATTGCAGAAGCTCGGTACTTTAGTGCCGAGTAGTTCACTAGCTGGTATAGAGAGTTCTACAAAAAACAAAGAATATCAGGCTAAAATTTTTTCACGATAAAAATGACATCAATTGATGTCATTTTTTATTTGTTGGGGGGAAATGTTTATTTCACCGTGACAATTGCTAAAAGTCCCTTTAATATTAGTTATCGTAAAAATTTAGGGACGAAAATGACAAATAAAATAACAAAAGCGGTAATTCCAGTAGCGGGTCTTGGTACTCGTATGTTGCCAGCAACTAAAGCAATTCCCAAAGAAATGCTGCCAATTGTAGACAAGCCGATGATCCAATACATAGTTAATGAATGTGTTGCGGCAGGTATTAAAGAAATTGTGCTAGTTACCCATTCTTCAAAAAACGCCATTGAAAATCATTTTGATAAATCTTTTGAACTTGAAACGACTTTAGAAAATCGTGTTAAGCGTCAGTTGCTTGAAGAGATTCAAGCTATTTGCCCGAAAGACGTTACCATACTGCATGTTCGTCAAGGCGAAGCGAAGGGCTTGGGTCATGCTGTATTGAAGGCTCGTCCTATTATTGGTAACGAACCTTTTGTTGTGGTACTTCCTGATGTTATTTTAGATGATGCTACAGCAGATTTGAAAACCGAAAATTTAGCGGCGATGTTAACGCGTTATGATGAAGTGGGTGGCTATAGCCAGATTATGGTTGAACCTGTGCCAATGGAGCAAGTCAGTAGTTATGGTGTGGTTGATTGTGGTGGTGTTGAGCTTGCCCCTGGTGAGTCAAAAACTATGACGGCTATTGTTGAAAAACCAGCGATGGAAGACGCGCCATCAAACTTAGCCGTTGTTGGTCGCTATGTCCTTTCTGAGAAAATTTGGGATTTATTAAAGTTAACCCCTCCAGGTGCTGGTGATGAAATTCAATTAACTGACGCTATTGCGATGTTAATGGAAAAAGAAACGGTTGAAGCTTTCCATATGACAGGTAAGTCACATGACTGTGGTTCAAAACTAGGTTATATGAAAGCGAATGTTGAATACGGTTTACGCCACCCAGAATTAGCTGATGATTTCAGAGCATATTTAACCGACTTGATGAAGTAACAACTATTTTTGCACTTTTGTACTTTAACATTTTTGCATTTTCGTCGTCATGCTGAATTTATTTCAGTATCTGGTCTTTGTTGTCCAAGTACAGATCCTGAAACAAGTTCAGGATGACGGTGTTGTGTTGAGGATGACTGTTATCCCACCGGATGACGTTTATTTCTTTAGGTGACGGTTTTGGTATCAGGGAGTCGTTAATCGTTTAGCACTTTTGTCGTCATGCTGAATTTATTTCAGTATCTGGTCTTTGTTGTTGCAAGTACAGATCCTGAAACAAGTCCAGGATGACGGTGTTGGTATCAGGATGACGGTAGTCGTTTAGTACTTCTGTCGTCATGCTGAATTTATTTCAGTATCTGATCTTTGTTGTTATAAGTACAGATCCTGAAACAAGTTCAGGATGACGGTTATCCCGCAGGACGATGTTATTGGTATCAGAGAGTCGATAATAATTTAGCACTCTTGTCGTCATGCTGAATTCATTTCAGTATCTGGTCTTTGTTGTTATAAGTACAGATCCTGAAACAAGTTCAGGATGACGGAGTAGTGTTCAGGATGATGGTTATCCAACAGGATGGCGGTATTGGTATCAGGGAGTCGTTAATCGTTTAGTACTTCTGTCGTCATGCTGAATTTATTTCAGTATCTGGTCTTTGTTGTTGTAAGTACAGATCCTGAAACAAGTTCAGGATGACGGTGATGGTATCAGGATTACTGTTATCCCACAGAATAACGGTATCAGCATGACGAGTTTCACCTATTTTAAATTTATTATAAGAAAAGTATAAATATGGATATATCTTCTTTATCAGCGCTTTCGAAAGCGGCTAAGTCTCGGGCAATTGTTTCATTGTTCTCTACTGACCAAAGCCGTGTTGAGCAATACTCAACTAGCAATGCTGGTCTATACCTCGACTTCTCTAAACAAAACATTAACGTAACAGAACTTAATCAGCTTTTTGAATTAGCAGAAAAGTCTAGTTTAGCTGAAAAAATCAACGCGCAGTTCTGTGGTGAGGTTATCAATAACACTGAAAAGCGTGCCGTGCTTCATACCGTTCTTCGTGCCCCTGACGAAACAAAACAAGCAATATTAGGTGCACAAGCTGACGAAGTTATTGCCACTGAGCAGCACATGGCCGACATCGTTAATGATATTAGTTTGGGAACGTTACTTTCAGCTTCTGGTGAAAAATTCACTGACATTATCGCGATTGGTATTGGTGGCTCTTATTACGGTATTAAAGTTGCGCTTTCTGCATTAAGTACTTTTCATACCACTGGCTTGAATGCCCATGTTATTGCCAATGTTGACGGCGCTGCAGTTGAAGAGAAACTCGCTAAGCTGAATGTTGCTACCACCTTGGTCGTTGTTATTTCTAAAACTTTTACCACCCAAGAAACATTATTAAATGCGCTTGCGGTTAAAAACTGGATGCTAAAGCATTCTTCTGATACTGATATTATTGAAAAACAGTGGTTTGCGGTTAGTACTAATATCGTTAAAGCGACTGAGTTTGGTGTTTTAGAAAAAAACATTCTTCCGATGTGGGATTGGGTAGGCGGACGATTTTCGCTTTGGTCTGCTGTTGGTTTACCGCTGGCTTTAGTGATTGGCAATGAAAATTTCAATAAGCTGAAGCAGGGCGCTTATCAAATGGACCAGCATTTTCAAAATGCTCCCTTTGAGCAGAATATGCCGGTGTTAATGGCACTGCTTGGTATTTGGAATCGTAATGCTTTGCAGTATTCAAGCCTTGCTATTTTACCGTACGACCATTCTTTGCGGGCTTTACCCGGTTATCTACAACAAACAGATATGGAAAGTAATGGTAAGTCAGTATCTAATACTGGCGAGAAGTTAGCGTGGCAAACCGCCCCCACTGTTTTTGGTCAAGAGGGGACAAATGGTCAGCATGCTTTTATGCAATTAATGCATCAAAGCGATGATATTATTCCTACCGACTTTATTGTCTGTTTAAAAGGCGCGAGCAATTTGCCTGAGCATCATCAAGTATTAGTGGCTAATTGTTTTGCGCAAAGTGAAGCGTTAATGCGCGGTAAAACCTTAAATGAAGTTGAAGGTGAACTTGACGCTGCTGGCTTAACACCTGACGAAATTTCTACACTTGCGCCACATAAAACCATGAAAGGTAATACGCCTAGTAACACGTTATTACTTGAAGAAATGACACCCGAAAATTTAGGGGCGTTGCTTGCACTTTATGAGCATAAAATTTTTGTGCAAGGTGTTATTTGGCAGTTAAATTCTTTTGACCAATGGGGTGTTGAATTAGGTAAACAATTAGGCAACAGTATTTTATCAGCAATCAATGGTGGCGAAATGTCAATGCTGTCAGCTTCAAGCCAAAACCTAATCAAACGTTTTAATAGTTCTACTAATAAATAGCATTGAAATATGAACAATAACTAGTCATAAAAGTGGCTAGTTATTGACTTTTTCACGGCAAATCTATAGTATTCCCGCGCTTTTACCTTGATATACCCTCAAATAAGTCAATTAACGCTTCTTGTTAAGTTTTCCTATTATTAGGACGTCGTCAGGTTACACCCCACTATCCATAAAATGAGAGTGCAATGTTCGAATTACATGCCAGTAAAGTTTCTAACCTGAAGAACGATGTTCTTTCAGGACTTACCGTCGCCTTAGCGCTAGTGCCTGAAGCTGTTGCTTTTGCATTTGTTGCTGGTGTCGACCCTCTTGTTGGTTTATATGCTGCTTTTATGGTGGGTTTAATTACCTCTGTTTTCGGTGGACGCCCTGGCATGATTTCTGGTGCAACCGGTGCTATGGCTGTTGTCATGGTGAGTCTAGTGGCTATTCATGGTGTTGAGTATTTATTCGCTACGGTGGTATTAACAGGCTTACTGCAAATTCTTGCTGGTATCTTTAAACTGGGTAAGTTTATCCGCTTAGTACCCCATCCGGTTATGCTTGGCTTTGTTAATGGTTTAGCTATCGTTATATTTTTAGCTCAGCTTGGTCAATTCAAATTTACTAATGACGCGGGTGAATTAGAATGGATGCAAGGGGCACCTCTTTATACCATGGCAGGGTTAATTCTTTTAACCATGGCAATTATTCATTTTTTCCCTAAGTTAACTAAAGCGGTACCGTCAACATTGGTTGCGATAGTTGCTGTGTCATTCTTAGTTTTCGGCCTTAACCTAGATACTAAGTTAGTGGGGGATGTTGCTTCTATAGCTGGCGGATTACCAACATTTAGCATACCTAGCGTACCGTTTGATTTAGAAATGTTAAAAATCATCTTTCCATTCGCTATCGTATTAGCAGCGATTGGTTTAATTGAATCATTATTAACGTTAACCCTTATTGATGAGTTAACCGGTACTCGTGGTCGTGGTAACCAAGAATGTATTGCACAGGGTGCAGCAAATACTGTTACGGGTTTCTTTGGCGGTATGGGTGGTTGTGCAATGATTGGTCAATCAATGATCAACGTGAACTCAGGAGGTCGAGGTCGAGCATCAGGCATTACTGCAGCACTAGCATTACTTGGCTTTATTTTATTTGCCTCAGGTTTAATTGAACAAATCCCTCTAGCTGCCTTAGTCGGCGTTATGTTTATTGTTGTTATTGGTACCTTTGAATGGTCGAGTTTCCGCATTTTAGGCAAAGTGCCTAAGGCTGATGCCTTTGTGATTATTCTTGTCTCAGGTGTGACTGTTTATTCAGATCTTGCTATTGCTGTTGTTGTTGGTGTTATTGTCTCAGCGTTAGTTTTTGCTTGGGAACACGCAAAACACGTTACTGTGCATCGTTCAACTAACGAGCATGGCTCAACCGTTTATGATGTTAAAGGACCGTTGTTTTTTGGTTCGGTTGCCAACTTTTTAGAGCAGTTTGATATGGATGAAGCAAGTAGCGACATTATCGTAGAATTTAAAAATTCACGCGTTGTTGACCATTCTGCTATTGAAGCGATTGATACCTTAGCTGACCGTTATTTGTCGCGCGGCAAAACCATGCACTTAAGACATTTAAGCAGTGAATGTACAAAGTTATTGACCAAAGCGGGTAGTCTAGTTGAAATCAACGTGATTGAAGACCCTGACTATCATATTGCTACTGATAAATTAGACTAATATGATACAAGCCTATACATTATGTATAGGCTTTTTAAGTTTGGCCGAAGGTTATTATGCAATTAGAGTTTTTTGATGTTCCCAGCCCTTGTATGGGTGTGTGTCAGTCTGATGAAAAAGGCAATTGTCTTGGCTGCTACCGTACGCGTGAAGAACGCCAAACGTGGATAAACTTAACATCTGATAACAAACAAAAAGTAGTTAAACGCTGCTTGCAACGCAAAAAACGTAAAAATGCCAAACCGAAAGTTAAAGTTATTCCAACCCAGATAGAAACGCAACAACCTTCGTTACTTGATCCCCAATCAAAAGCAAAACCAGATCCCTCAACAGATCTTGATTTTGGTGACTTTGAACTCTAAGACAATCATTCTCAACAGACTCTTGAGTCTAGAAAATACTCTGTCATCCTGAACGAATATTTCACCTTTCTCGAATAACGTCATCCTGAACTCGTTTCAGGAACTGTACTTACTCTACAAAAACCAGATACTGAAATAAATTCAGCATGACGACATGGGAGTGAAACAATACGATTCATCAACAAACCACTCTCCGTCATCCTGAACTTGTTTCAGGATCTGTGCTTGCTCTACAAAGACCAGATACTGAAATAAATTCAGTATGACGACATGGGAGTGAGATAATGCGAATCATCAACAAACCACTTTCCGTCATCCTGAACTCGTTTCAGGATCTGTTCTTGTTCTACAAAAACCAGAGACTGAAATAAATTCAGCATGACGGCATGAGAGTGAGAAAATGCGAACCATAAACAAACCACTCTCCGTCATCCTGAACTCGTTTCAGGATCTGTCCTTTTTCTACAAAAACCAGATACTGAAATAAATTCAGTATGACGGCATGAGAGTGAGACAATACGAATAATAAACAAACCACTACCGTCATCCTGAACTCGTTTCAGGATCTGTCCTTGTTCTGCAAAGACCAGATACTGAAATAAATTCAGCATGACGACACACGAGTGAGACAATACGAGTAATAAACAAACCACTTTCCGTCATCCTGAACTCGTTTCAGGATCTGTTCTTGTTCTACAAAGACGAGATACTGAAATAAATTCAGCATGACGACACGGGAGTGAGACAATGCGAATCATCAACAAACCACTTTCCGTCATCCTGAACTCGTTTCAGGATCTGTACTTGTTCTACAAAGACCAGATACTGAAATAAATTCAGCATGACGGCATGGGAGTGAGATAATACGAATCGTGAACAAATCACTTTCCGTCATCCTGAACTCGTTTCAGGATCTGTCCTTTTTCTACAAAAACCAGATACTGAAATAAATTCAGTATGACGGCATGGGAGTGAGTAGATACTGAAATAAATTCAGTATGACGACAAAAAGGCTACACGATTACCGACTCCCTGATACCAACACCGTCATCCTGAACTCGTTTCAGGATCTGTACTTGCTCTACAAAGACCAGATACTGAAATAAATTCAGCATGACGACATGGGAGTGAGAAAATGCGAATCGTGAACAAACCACTCTCCGTCATCCTGAACTCGTTTCAGGATCTGTACTTGTTCTACAAAGACCAGATACTGAAATAAATTCAGCATGACGACACGGGAGTGAGACAATGCGAATCGTGAACAAACCACTTTCCGTCATCCTGAACTTGTTTCAGGATCTGTGCTTGCTCTACAAAGACCAGATACTGAAATAAATTCAGCATGACGGCATGGGAGTGAGATAATACGAATCATCAACAAACCACTCTCCGTCATCCTGAACTTGTTTCAGGATCTGTGCTTGCTCTACAAAGACCAGATACTGAAATAAATTCAGCATGACGGCATGGGAGTTAGATAATACGAATAATAAACAAACCACTCTCCGTCATCCTGAACTCGTTTCAGGACCTGTACTTGCTCTACAAAGAGCAGATACTGAAATAAATTCAGTATGACGGCAAAAAGGCTACACGATCACCGACTCCCTGATACCTACACCGTCATCCTGAACTTGTTTCAGGATCTGTACTTGATCTACAAAGACGAGCTATTGAAATAAATTCAGCATGACGGCATGGAAGTGAGTAGATGCTAGATACTGAAATAAATTCTGTATGACGGCATGGGAGTGAGCAAAAACCAGAAGGCAAATTTACTATGTGCTTTTAGTATCTGAAATACTCTTATTTATTTGCTTCATTCTCCATTCACCGTGAATGTATAACCATTGGACGTAATTGGCTCAGGTTCACTTGCCGTATTGTTCAAATCATTTTATTGTTGACTATTAAACCCCAAAATAATAATCCGCACAGGAAGCATTAAATGCATATCAAGCAAAGCATCGCGCCTACGTTGTTGGCGCTTAGCGTATCACTCGCGTTATCTGGCTGTTTAGAGTCTGAGCAGCAAGACCCAAAAGTGTCTATTAATAAAAACCCTTATCCGAGTACTTATCAACCTCTACCTAAGCAAACGACTTTAATTAAAAATACCACGGTATTAATTGGTAATGGTGAGCGTTTTGATAATGCTGATGTGTTGATGAGCGATGGAAAAATATCTCAAGTTGGCAAAAACTTGTCCGCTGCGGGTGCTGTCGAAATTGATGGAACAGATAAATGGGTTACGCCTGGTGTTATCGATGTGCATTCGCATCTAGGGGTTTATCCAAGCCCGTCGGCTGAGTCACATTCAGACGGTAATGAAATGAGTTCGCCCAATACTTCTGAAGTTTGGTCTGAACATAGTATTTGGCCACAAGATCCTGGTTTTAATGCTGCCCGTGCTGGCGGTGTTACTACAATGCAAATTTTACCTGGCTCTGCTAATTTATTTGGTGGCCGTGGTGTAACGCTTCGTAATGTATCAAGCCATACGATGCAAGGCATGAAGTTTCCAGAAGCGCCTTATGGTTTAAAAATGGCTTGTGGTGAAAACCCTAAGCGTGTTTACGGTAGCCGTAAAATATTACCCTCAACTCGTATGGGCAACATGGCAGGTTACCGCATGGCTTGGGCAGAAGCGACTGAGTATAAACATGCATGGGAAAAATACGACCGTGATTACGAAGCGGGGAAAAATCCTTTAGCGCCAGCACGAGATTTAGAGCTTGATACCCTACGTGGTGTACTCGACGGTGAAATTTTAATTCACAATCATTGTTACAAAGCTGAAGAAATGGCGATGATGATTGATCTGGGTAAAGAGTTTAATTACCAGTCAGGGACTTTTCATCATGCGATTGAAGGTTACAAAATTGCTGACTTATTAGCTGAAAATGGAAACTGTGCAGCCATGTGGCCTGATTGGTGGGGTTTCAAAATGGAAGCTTACGACATGATCCACGAAAACGTTGCGGTTGTTAACGCGGTGAAAAACTCTTGTGCGATTGTTCACTCAGACTCAAACAGTACTATTCAGCGTTTAAACCAAGAAGCAGGTAAAGTAATGTACCGTGCTAACGAGAATGGTTTTGCCTTAAAACCAGCAGAAGCTATTCGTTGGATCACTTTAAATGCAGCTAAATCTTTAGGTATTGATGATAAAACCGGTAGTTTAGAAGCGGGTAAAAATGCGGATGTAGTGCTTTGGAATCAAAGTCCTTTCAGCGTCTATGCACAAGCTGAACAAGTATTTGTTGATGGTGCAAAAGTGTATGACCGCTTTGATGATAAATACCAAGCAACAAGTGACTTTATGTTAGGGCAAGCTGAAGTTCCTGCTTTACCTAAAAAGGGAGGGCAGTAATCATGAGAAAAATTAAGTTATTTAAAGCCTCGTTAGTTGCACTTGCTTTAGCGGCAATAAGCCATGCTAACGCAGAAAGTTTAGCAATAACCAATGCCACTATTCATACGGTTACTGAACAGGGTGTTTTAACAAATGCCACGGTTGTTATTGATGACGGAAAAATTATTGCGATTAACCCTGAAAAGATTGTTGCTGATGTAACCTTCGATGCGATGGGGAAAATACTGACACCGGGTTTAATTGGTTCTATGAATTCATTAGGTTTGGTTGAGGTGAATGCAGTATCAAGAACCCGTGATGCTAGTGATAAAAAAGCAGACATCACTTTTGATGCATCAATCGCTTTTAACCCACGCTCAACGGTTGTGCCTTATACACGCAAAGGTGGTATCACCAGTAACGTTTCAGTACCTAGCGGTGGTGATAGTATGTTCAAAGGGCAAACCTTTGTAACAGACCTCTCAGGCGAGTTTGACAGTGTTTACATTAAAGAAAATGCCGTCATCATAGATCTTGGTGCTAAAAGCAGTGGTTCACGCGCTCTAAACTTACAAAAACTGCGTTACACGCTTGAAGACGCCCAAAAGGCCTTAACCAAGGCTGCTGAAGACGCTAAAACAGCGAAAAAAGATAAAAAGGCTGACGAGAAGCAAAAAGAACCAAAAGAATTAAAGCGTGATGAAAAAATTATCAACGCCTTATTAGCCGGTGATAAACCGCTTGTAGCTTATGCCGACCGCGCCACAGACTTACTCGAATTACTGAAATTAAAAGCTGAGTTTAATCTTGATTTAGTGATTGCTGGCGGTGCTGATGCGATATTAATTACTGAGCAATTAGCTGCAGCGCAAGTCCCTGTTATATTTGGCGCTTTAGATAACTTACCGAGTAGTTTTGATTCGCTGCATTCTTCACTAGACAATACGGCGAAATTAACCCAAGCAGGTATCAATGTTGCTTTAGCCATAAGCGACGCACATAACTTGTATCAGCTGCGTTTTGAAGCGGGTAATGCAATTGCTAATGGTTTAACCAAAGACCAAGCACTTGCCGCTGTTACTGCCAATGTTGCCGATGCTTTTAATATTAATGCGGGTCGTATTGCCGTTGGTAAAAAAGCCGACTTGGTTTTATGGAGTGCTGACCCTTTCGAGCTTAGTACGAAAGTAGATAAAATGTGGATTAACGGCAAAGAGACCTCAACGCAGAGCCGTCAAGACAAACTGCGTAAACGCTATACCACTGAGAGTGATATGCCAAGAGGTTACACGAAGTAACCCTTATTGGCAGTTTGCTATTCGATAGCGAAAGGCATTAAACGATAATTCGTTTAATGCCTTTTTTTTTGCGCTTTGTTGTTTAGCACTTTTGCCGTGATGCTGAATTTATTTCTCTTGTCGTCATACTGAATTGATTTTTCTAGTCGTCATACTGAATTAATTTATCTAGTCGTCATGCTGAGTTTATTTCAGTATCTGTTTTTTGTAGAGCAAGTACAGATCCTGAAACCAGTTCAGGATGACGGAGATGGTATCAGGGTGACGGTGTAGGTATCAGGGAGTCGGTAATCGTGTAGCCTTTTTGTCGTCATGCTGAATTTATTTCTCTAGTCGTCATACTGAATTTATTTCAGTATCTGGTCTTTGTTGTTGTAAGTACAGATCCTGAAACAAGTTCAGGATGACGGAGTTGGTATTAGGATGACGGTGTTGGTATCAGGGAGTCGGTAATCGTGTAGCCTTTTTGTCGTCATGCTGAATTTATTTCAGTATCTGGTTTTTGTGGTTGTAAGTACAGATCCTGAAACCAGTTCAGGATGACGGAGTAGTGTTCAGGATGACGGAGATGGTATAAGGATGACGAAGTAGTATTCAAGATGACGGTTATTTATATTATCGTTATAATGATTTATTTATTACTTTCTAAATACCGCTTGAGGTTGTATGTCATCAATTATTGCTGAAAATGAATTTGGTCAAATTAAGCAAGTTTCGCTTACCGATCAGATAAATGCATTAGAAATTATCCATAATACTTGTACAGCAAAAATAAGTTTATATGGTGGTCATGTTCTCGCTTGGCAACCCGCTAACCAAAAGCCGGTATTTTGGCTTAGTGATGACGTTATTTTTGAACAGGGAACGCCTATTAGAGGTGGGATCCCTTTATGTTGGCCATGGTTTGGTCCATATCAAGCACCTAGCGGTGAAAAAGCGGGTAATCATGGTTTTGCTCGTCAACGAAATTGGCAACTTGATGACGTGATCGTTGCTAAAGACAGGGTTACGGTAACTTTATCTTTGTCTGGAGAAAATGAGCACCCATTATGGCCTCATCAATACCAATTGAAGCAGCAGTTAATTTTTTCTAATCAATTTGAACAAAAATTATTTATTAGTAATTTATCATCCAAGGCGTTTGAATATTCAGCGGCATTACACAGTTACTTTGCCGTTAGTGCACCAGAAAATATTACGGTAGCGCCCTTAGCTGAGTTTCCCTTTGATGACAAAGTTACGGATAAAGAACAGCAGCTTGCTGCTTTAGAAAATTGTCTGGGTGAAGTCGATCGTATTTATTACACTAACCAACAATGCTTAATCGAAGATAAACAATGGCAAAGAACGCTTACAGTATCGTCAACAAATTGTCAGCAGTGGGTTTTATGGAACCCCGGCGTTGAGGTTGCTCAGAGAATGAAGGATCTTCATGTTGGCGCTGAAAAAGAATTTGTTTGTTTAGAGGCAGCTAATACTGACAGGCAAGTTGTCCAAGCGAATGAGACCGTGATGATCGGGCAGAAAGTCACGCTAACATAAACACATCAAAAACAGCACTCAATTTAAGCCACTAGACTTTGTCGCTATTATCCTTTATCTTTTGATGATTAATTAACAGGTAATACCAGTTGGTATTATCTTTTATAATTTTGGTGGCTGTGTGAATACAAGTCGTAGAGAATTCTTTAAAGTTAGTCTGCTTGGCAGTGCCATCTTGTTGGTTGGCAGTAGCTTGTCTGCTATAGCACTGGCCAATCCAAGTACAAAAAACCTACAAAAATTTGATTTTCTTCAAGCATCTGATGCTGATTTTTTATTAGCGCTTGCCCCTGTTATGTTAAAGAGTAACTATCCTGGTGTATTAGCTGAAGACGCTGGAGTGCGTTTATTAATGGCTGTTGACCAACAAATAATTACTTTAGGTGAACACTCCCAAAAGCAATTACGGCAGCTGTTTGATTTAATGTCATCGACGACATTTCGTTATCTTGTTGGTGCACCGACCAGTGATTGGAACGTAACCTCAGCGAAAGAAATTGAAAGCTTCCTACAAGGTTGGAAAAATAGCCTATTTTCATTAAAACGTACTGGCTACGCTTCTTTAGGTAAGCTGATTATTATGAGTTGGTATGCTCAGTCAGAAAATTATTTACAAGCGGGATACCCAGGCCCTCCTAAAATATATCCATCGCAGGAATAAAACGTGAAAATAGTCTCTGAAATTCGTGGTATTAGCGATCCGTACTCAGCAAAGAAAGCGATCACTAAGCAAACGGTCAATGCTAATCAGCTAGATACCAATATTATTAACGCCGATGTCATTATTATTGGCACTGGGGCCGGTGGTGGCACAAGTGCTGAAATATTGGCACAGGCAGGGCTGAAGGTGTTGATGATAGAAGAAGGGCCATTAAAGTCGACCCGTGACTTTAAAATGGATGAACGAACTGCCTATGCCGATTTGTATCAAGAAAATGCTGGGCGAGCCACAAAAGATGGTGGCATTGGTATCTTGCAAGGGCGCTGTGTTGGCGGAACTACGGTAATCAACTGGACCTCAAGCTTCAGAACACCGTCACCAACCCTAGATTATTGGCAAAAAACATTTCAGGTAAAAGGCTGTAGCAGCAGCGATATGGTCCCTTGGTTTGAACAAATGGAAAAGCGCCTAAATGTCACGCCATGGCAAGGTGGAGCGAATGAAAATAATGCGGTGCTAAAAGAAGGTTGTGAGCAACTCAATATTCCATGGAAAGTTATTCCGCGCAATGTCAAAGGCTGCTGGAACTTAGGTTACTGCGGTATGGGGTGTCCGACCAACGCAAAACAATCGATGCTAGTTACCACTATCCCAGATGCGCTTGAACATGGTGCCACATTACTTTATCAAGCTCGTGTCGAACGGTTAATTATTGAAAATAATAAAATAACAGCCGTAGAATGTTTTGCGCTCGATGATAATAAGAACAAGACAGCGAAAAAAATCATCGCCAAAGCACCTTATATTATTTTAGCAGCTGGTGCGATTAACGGCCCAGCAATGATGTTACGCTCTAAAGCGCCAGATCCGAATAATCGTATTGGTAAAAGAACCTTCTTGCATCCAACTGTTTTCTCCTTTGCTCAATTTGATAAAGAAATATCGCCTTTTTATGGTGCGCCACAAACTATTTATAGTGATCATTATCAATGGCAAAATGGTGCTACCGGGCCGTTAAGTTATAAGTTAGAGGTACCGCCATTACACCCGGCTATGTCATCAATTATGTTAATGGGCCATGGCACTAAACATGTTGAGGATATGGCTAAGCTGAATAATACCCATGCAATGTTAGCCTTGTTACGTGATGGCTTTGACGCTGATAGTGAAGGCGCTGAAATAACGCTTTCTGATGACGGTAGCCCGATTGTTGATTATCCGATGAATGATTATTTATTTGATGGGGTTAAGCGCGCTTATTTATCTATGGCTGAAGTGCAGTTTGCTGCTGGTGCTAAAAGAGTTCGCCCCGCACATCAACACGGACAATGGTTTGAAAGCTTTGAGTCTTTTAAAGCCGGTTTTAATGAACTTGAGCATAAAGTAAGCAACAACTTAATTGGTAGCGCTCACGTTATGGGAGGCTTAGCGATGGGTGAAAACAAAGCGCTATGCTTAGTCGATAGCGATTGTAAGTACCATTATTTAGATAATTTATGGGTATTTGATGGCTCTGTTTTTCCTACATCTATTGGTACAAACCCGCAACTTTCTATTTATAGCTTAGTTTGTAAACAAGCGACCAAACTTGCTAAAAAATTGAATGAATTATAAAGGTTTTATTTTTGGCGTTAGACAAGAAAACAACTAAACTTACGATGAAAAATAGACCGAATTATAATTATTAGCACAATTTTCATCATGCTGAATTGATTTCTCTTGTCGTCATGCTGAATTAATTTCAGTATCTGCGTTTTTGTTCTAAGTACAGATCCTGAAACAAGTTCAGGATGACGGAGTTGTGTTCAGGATAACGGTGTCGTGTGCAAGATGATGGTGTCGTGTGCAAGATGATGGTGTTGTGTTCAGGATGACGGAGATGTGTTCAATATGACGGTGTTGTGTTCAGAATGACGGAGATTATTCAGGATGACAGTGCTCGCTTAACACTCTTGTCGTCATGCTGAATTCATTTCAGTATCTGCGTTTTTGGTTCTAAGTACAGGTCCTGAAACAAGTTCAGGATGACGGATATGTGTTCAGGGTTATGGGTGGCATTCAGGGTTTTTGGCTGGGGTCTCTTATGTTTACTTTGTTCAAAATAGCTATTCAATACACATGCTAAAGCAGTTGATTATTTGTTAATTAAACCCCCTTTATATATTTATGCACATATTTAGAATAAACGAAAGCTATATGTATATTGTATATTATACTGGTTTTTATCTCGCTAGCTCAGCAATATAAGAATACTATATTGTATACAATATGGTAAATATACAGTTTTTTCTTAATAAAACGCTAAAAATACTGAATATTTACTCTAATCTAGATTGACACGAAATTATTTTTATGAAACTGCAATAATTAGTTTGCTTTTTAGGCATTGGAGTGATTATTCTAATAAAACTTTTTGTTTGAATGAGACTTTTCATGGAACACCTAAACCAATTATTTGTAGAAGCGGGCACGTTAATGTTTGCTGGCATGGTCTTCGTTTTTATCTTTTTGGGATTAATGATTGTTTTTATTAATGTCGTTTTAAAACGCCTCGCCATCAAATTTCCAGATGCCGTTATCCAAACAAGATCTACCCGCTCAAATCAAAAAACAAAACAAAATGTTGATGGTGTTTCACCTAAAGTGGTGGCAGCAATTACTTCTGCTGTATCGCAATACCGAAAACAACATAATCAACCCTTAAGCAACCATAAAACTAAATAGGAATAAACTCATGACAAAGCCATTAGGTATCACTGAAGTTGTTTTAAGAGATGGTCATCAATCATTGCTCGCCACTCGTTTACGCCTTGAGGATATGTTACCCATTGCGCCAAAACTTGATGAAATTGGTTTTTGGTCAATCGAGTCTTGGGGTGGTGCTACGTTTGACTCTTGTATTCGCTATTTAGGTGAAGATCCTTGGGAACGTTTACGCGCATTAAAAAAAGCGATGCCAAAAACTAAACAACAAATGTTATTTCGCGGTCAGAATATTTTAGGCTACCGTCATTATGCTGATGATGTGGTCGAGAAGTTTGTTGAACGTGCTCATGTTAACGGTATTGACGTGTTTCGCATTTTCGATGCAATGAATGATGTACGTAATTTACAAACAGCGATTAAATCAGCAGTAAAAGTCGGCGCTCATGCGCAAGGCACATTAAGCTATACCGAGAGTCCAGTGCATACCCTTGAAGGTTGGCTGACGATGGCTAAGCAAATTGAAGATATGGGCGCGCATTCTTTATGTATCAAAGACATGTCTGGTCTATTAAAACCTTACGACGCTGAAGAATTGATTGGTCGTCTAAAAGAAACGGTCTCTTTACCTATTTCTTTACATTGTCATGCGACCACAGGTTTAAGTATTGCTACTCACATGAAGGCTATTGATGCCGATGTAGATGTTATCGATACGTCTATTTCTTCAATGAGTATGACTTATGGTCATTCACCGACAGAAACGATTGTTTCGATTGTTGAAGGTACCAAACGAGATACCGGTTTAGACATGGTAAAGCTTGCTGAAGTTGCCACTTACTTTCGTGAAGTTCGTAAAAAGTATGCCAAATTTGAAGGTAGCTTAAAAGGTATCGATGCGCGTATTTTACTTGCACAAGTTCCTGGCGGCATGTTGACAAATATGGAAATGCAGTTAAGAGAACAAGGCGCTGCAGACAAGCTTGATGAAGTATTAATTGAAATTCCAAAAGTAAGAAAAGATCTAGGTTATATCCCATTAGTGACACCAACCTCGCAAATTGTTGGTACGCAAGCGGTATTAAATGTATTGACGGGTGAGCGTTATAAGTCAATCACTAAAGAAACAGCCGGTGTTTTAAAGGGTGAATATGGCGCAACTGCCGATAAAGTTAATGCCGAATTGCAAGCGCGTGTTTTAGATGGCGCTGAAGCGATAACTTGTCGTCCTGCTGATTTAATTAAACCTGAACTTGATAATCTTACTGCAGAATTAGAAGAACTTGCTAAAGAGAAACAGATTGATTTAGCCGATGAAGTGATTGATGACGTTTTAACGTATGCATTGTTCCCGCAAATAGGACTGAAATTTCTAGAAAATAGAAATAACCCGGATGCATTTGAACCTGTGCCTACGATTGAAGATGCGGTAGCAGCCTCTGCACCCGCTAAAAGTTCAACTGCGCCAGAAAGTTATGCCGTTAGTGTTGATGGTCAGGTGTTTGACGTCGTTGTAGGCCCTGGAGGGGATATTAGCCAAATTACTCAGCCTAGTAGCAGTCAGTCATCAAAACCGTCCTCATCAACTTCTGAAGCGTTAAATGCACCACTTGCTGGCAATATATTTAAAGTGTTAGTTAATGAAGGTGATGAAGTTGCAGCCGGTGAAGTTGTTATCATTATGGAAGCAATGAAAATGGAAACTGAAATTCGTGCAGTTAACTCAGGTACCGTCACTTCAGTGGATATTAAAGAAGGCGATTCTGTAACTGTTGGTCAAGCTTTATTGAGTTTAGGATAGATAATAATGGATTCGTTAAATAAACTTTGGTTGTCTACTGGCTTAGCTAACTTCGAGTCAGGTCAGGTGATCATGATGATAGTTGGCTGTTTGCTACTTTATCTTGCAATAGCACGTAACTTTGAACCGTTATTGTTATTACCTATGGGCTTTGGTGCGATATTAACCAATATACCATTAGCTGGATTTTCAGAAGTTGGTGGTTTATTACATTTCATCTACTATGCGGGTATTGATACGGGGATATTCCCGTTGATTATCTTTATGGGGGTGGGTGCAATGACCGACTTTGGCGCATTAATCGCTAACCCTAAAACCTTATTGCTTGGTGCTGCTGCCCAATTCGGTATCTTTGCCACCTTATTTGGTGCTATTGCTTTAAACGCAATACCGGGTATTGAATTTACGCTTAAAGATGCATCAGCTATTGCTATTATTGGTGGTGCAGATGGTCCGACAGCGATATTTTTAGCATCAAAACTAGCGCCAGAATTATTAGGTGCTATTGCTGTTGCTGCTTATTCTTACATGGCTTTAGTGCCAATTATTCAGCCACCTATTATGCGCGCATTAACCACTGATGCTGAACGTAAAATTGAAATGGAGCAATTACGCCCAGTAACAAAAATTGAAAAAATAGTATTCCCGTTAGGTGTTCTCATGATGACTATTTTCTTTTTACCATCAGCAACACCTTTAGTTGGCATGTTCTGTTTGGGTAATTTGATGCGTGAATGTGGCGTGGTTGAACGATTAAGCTCAACAGCGCAGAACGAGTTAATTAATATCACCACCATATTCTTAGGTTTAGGGGTTGGCTCTAAATTAAGTGCCGAAGCCTTTTTGAATATAGAAACCTTAGGTATTTTAGGTTTAGGTGCCGTGGCATTCTCAATTGGTACTGCTTCTGGGGTATTAATGGCTAAGTTAATGAATAAACTTTCATCAACACCTATTAATCCTCTCATTGGCGCTGCCGGTGTTTCAGCCGTACCTATGGCGGCACGTGTTGCTAATAAAGTGGGTTTAGAAGCTAATCCACACAACTTCTTATTAATGCATGCTATGGGGCCTAACGTTGCCGGTGTGCTTGGTTCAGCGGTTGCGGCAGGTATCTTACTGGCATTAGTGGGATAGGAATTGCGGTACGCTTAACGCGTTAACTAACAAAAACGGGAAGCTTTGCTTCCCGTTTTTTTCATTTTAGCTGCGCTAATGCCCAGGTACGATAACAATTGACATCTTTGCTAGCTTAGCTATCTTTTACTCAATTATACCGTTATCAGGCAATTGGGCGTAAGGAGCTATTTTTTTAAAGTAGTGAGCGGTATCGTCAGACAGCAAGGCATCTAATTGTTTTTTTAGCTTTGCTCCTACTGAATCGTTTGCAACAGCAAGACTTGCTGCAATAACTTTAAACTTTTGATAATAAATTTTTTGTGGGCTTTCGGGGGAGTTGAATTCTGTTGGAACTTTGGTGGAGAGGTCGTCTTGTAATTCTTTAATCGTCGACATCATAGCCACCCGCTCGAAAAGTATAACTTTAAGTCTCCCGCGTGCCATCATCATAATTAATTGCGCTAAACTACTTACTTCAACAAACTTTTCTCTGGGAACTTGAGCTAATTCAGCGAAAAAATCAGCATTACCAATTAGCGTACCTATACTCCCTTCGGGCAAATTTTTGATGTCAAAGTTAGCAGGGGATGTTGAATAAAGATCAACGGTAGTGTCAAAGTGCCAAGATAACTCTTGTGCGTATTGGTAAAAGCTTTCTGTTTCACTATCTTTAGGCGTTAAACCTACCATGTCGATACGGTAACTTTTTAATTCCAGCTTCGCCCGAGCATAGGTCATTATTTGATAATTAAAAGTTAGTGTTGAATTTTCTTGCAGGCCATTAAGCATATCAATAACAAAACCAGTGCCGTCTTCGTTTACTAAAGGAGGAAATGGCTCCAAGCCAACTAAAATATTAGTAGGGTTGGCTAATGATTTAACGCTAAATAAAGCACATAAAACAGCAACACCGACAACTTTATATAACACTGATATGTTGTTTGAAATAGACATCTTATAAATACTGTTTGAATATTTAAATATAGCCATTAAGGATTCAATTTAAATTGATGCCATAGTACCTTTTTGTCATCTTGATTTTGCTCTGGTTCAAAGCAAATACGGTCATGTAAACGATTAGCTCGACCTTGCCAAAATTCAAGATAATGAGGTTTTATTCGCCAGCCGCCCCAAAATTCAGGTAAGGGGACTTCTTGGCCAGCAAACTTTTTAGTGTAATAAGCTTCGCTCTGCTTTAATGCTTCTTTACTCGCCAGTGGTGAGCTTTGCTTCGACGCCCATGCGCCAATTTGGCTACCGCGGTCTCTGCTATGAAAATACTGTTCTGATTGTTCAGGCGTTACTTTTTCTACTCTGCCTTCTACCCTGACTTGGCGTTGCAGTACATTCCAATGAAATAATAAGGCTATCTTATTATTCTCATTTAAATCTTGGCTTTTTCGGCTGCCGTAATTAGTATAAAAAACGAAACCATCGTCATTAAACTCTTTTAACAACACCATACGTGAGCTAGGTTGACCGTTTTGATCGCAGCTGCTGACCGACATTGCTTCAGGTAATAAAATGCCTGATTTTTTCGCGTCATCAAACCATTGGCCAAACAATTCGATGGGTGTTGTTTTTTCAGAAATATCGGGTAGTGGTAAGGCAACACCTTGACCAAATGTTAATAAGCAGCGTAATTTTTCAAATAATGTCATAACGTTAAATTTAAATGATGTCAGGGAGAATAGGTTCGTTAGATAGTAGCATGAATGTTTTATCTAACAATAAGAGATTATCGGCTTAATGCAATCAAAAGTTAAAGCAGTGATGATTATATTTCCCAATCATCACTGAAGTCTAATGCTTCACGAAGGCGCTTTTTTTCTAGCAAATCATCGATACGTTTACGCACCTTGCTATTTTTATCTGCTTTTTTACCGGTGGCGAGATCTTTGTCGTAGTTATCAGACTCGTCATTTGCTTTATATTCATCTGCCATTATCGTGTTTTTCTCACGGTTAAGTATTTTTATTAATAAGGATTAATTTCAAGATAGGCAACAACTGAGAAAATTTCAATAAATTAGCTCAATCGCCTACTATTAATGCCATTATTTTTAGTAAATAACCGCAGATAAAAATAAACTATTTGAATTGCGGTAGCACATTGATAAACTGCTTTCACTTTAGTTTTACTGAATTTAGCGCCTGCTTATGTCTAACCGTAATTTCGTCGAATGGCTTGAAGAAATGCAATGTCAGGCTTTGACCAAATTTCAGCGACAACTGGTGTTACTGGTCGGTGATGCTTGCTGGGTGAAACAGTTACTGAAACTTAATGAACAAAACCAGAGTAAAGACGCTTGGCTGGTGTTTAGTCACCACCCGGAAATTTCTGCCACGATCAATAACAAACACTTTGCTCAGCAACTCGGTAGTGAGCATAGTCGAATATTATTTTCAGGTGTTGAAAATAGCGACTGTTCTGCGCTTAATAGTATCAATTTAGATGCTTTTGCGGCGCTCTCTGGCACGCTAGTCGCTGGCGGTGTTATGTGTTTATGGCTTGAAAAACCATTAATACAAGCGATTGAGCAAACAAAGCAAGCTTCACTTAAGTATTTTTATCGACAACTACTCGACAATAAAGCCTTAATTACGATTACACAAAGTGACGAGCAAACTTTTCCGTTGTTAGATGATATCGCACCAGCAATATCGACCGTCTCTAGTGATTTTTTATATCAATGTAAAACCAAAGAACAACAAATAGCCGTTGAACATATTATTAAGGTCAGCCGAGGTCATCGAAACCGCCCATTAGTGTTAACTGCTGATCGTGGTCGTGGAAAATCATCAGCGCTTGCTATTGCTTGTGTTGAGCTCATTGCAAATAACACCGCTATGGGCCATGAAAAAATTAATATAGTTATTACCGCACCCCATGTTCGTTCTTTATCGGTTTTTTACCGCCAACTTGCTTGTTCATTAGCGGCACTTGGCGAAAAATTTGACTATGCTAATACCAGCAAAACCGCTTTGGTTCACCCCTTGGGTTCGATAACTTTTGTTGCGGTCGATCAACTCATTCGCCGCGATGATCCATTGAATATTTCGCTATTACTGGTTGACGAGGCAGCTGCCATTCCGGTGCCTTTATTAACAAGCTTAACGGCTCTTTTTTCTCGTGTTGTTTTTTCAAGTACGGTTCATGGTTATGAAGGAGCAGGGCGCGGCTTTACGGTAAAGTTTCAACAAGCGTTAACAAAGCAAGTGCCGCAGTGGCGAAGCTTTCATATGCATCAGCCTATTCGCTGGCGTCAAGACGATCCGTTAGAAGTCTTTGTTTTTGAAAGTTGTTTACTTAACGCCAAGTTAACAGAATTGCCGTTACTAACTCAGCCTGTAACCGAAATTTCTTTGGATAAAGCAACCTTAAGCCAATCATCAACAGTGCACTTTGCTAAAGAATCGTTATCTTTTAGCCAAGTGTCATCAACCTCGTTGATTGAAGACACGGCGTTATTAAAGCAAGTTTTTGCTGTGCTGGTCACCGCTCATTACCAAACGTCACCGAACGATATTACGCTATTACTTGACAATAAAGCGCTACAATTATTTGTCGCCAAATTAGGTGATGATATTGTCGGTGTTGCCTTACTTCTTGAAGAAGGGTGTAATAAAGCAGCCGATATTCAAGCGATAGCAACAAATCAACGTCGACTAAAAAATCAGTTTATTCCCCAATCTTTATTAACTCATTGTGGTTTTAGTGAAAGCTTTAGTTATCAATATCTGCGGGTTTTACGCATAGCTATTCATCCACAATATCAAGGATATGGTTTTGGCCGTTGTTTTGTTAAAGCGCTAGAAAATTTTGCAAAAAAGCAGCACGTTGATTTTATTGGCGCGAGTTTTGGTGCCAATGCGCAGTTACTTAAGTTTTGGCAAGATGCTGATTATCAAGTTGCTCGAATAGGTTTTACTAAAGACCAAGCCAGTGGTGAGCATTCCGCGCTGGTGGTTTCTGCAATGAGCGACCGGGGGCAATTTTTTGAACGAAAAATTGCCAGTGAATTTTATAGTTCATTCGATTATTTACTCACCGATGAATACAAAGGTTTATCGCCTAAGTTAGTGTGGCAAATATTACATCATTGCCCTGATAAAAGTTTACCGCAGTTAAGCGCCCATCAGCTGAGCAGCATTAGCGATTTTATTCAACAAAAACGGCAGTTTAGTCATTGCGTAAAAGCGTTACATTATTGGTGTCTTTTACACTGTAAAGAAAATTATCAAGCAAGTATACTCGTGTTAATCGAGCGTATTTTGCAGAAAAAGCCCGTTGATGAAGTATGTAAAAATCATCAGTTAACCGGTAAAAAAATGCTAAATCAGGCATTAATTGACTACATTGCGCAGGCTCAAGCGCACTAGCTATTCAATCGCCTAGGCAATCTGTTGTTGCCAAAATTTAAGCATAGTAAAATAATGACAAGGCTGACTGGCGAAAGCGGTGAAGTCGTCATGTTTGATAAGGCGAGTTAAATAATAGCTGATCACCTTTGCTAATCCATTACTGGGATGCTGCGCATAAGTCTTGGTCAATACGCTCAACCAATCTTATATTTGATAAAGCTCACTTGAATATGCAATAGCGCAATGAATACTATCTTTGTGAGAGCCCGCAGAATAAGTTAACGGCATGTTGATTGCTCTCCCTGTAAGCTGCTTAGTAAGAGTGATTGCCATAATGTTTTACGCGCAGCATCATCTAAGCACCTGCACTCATTACCGGGCAAAGCGCCAGACAAGATTAACTTTTCTAATAATATGATGGGTAATTCAACTTTTGCCTTTTCAGTGTGTATGTGGTGATAATTGTCTTGAATATTTTTTCTATTGATAGAATATTGTTGCGCACCCATGATGAAACTCCTTTGCTTTGTCGATGACGTTAGATTTAATTTAATGTAATAGTTGCCACAATGCAAATGATAATTATTATCATTTGCATTGTGGCGGTATTTTATTGTTTTTAGTGATGTGATCTTTACACAGATCCCATTACAATAATGAGCAAGCATTAGGTATTATTAGGAAAGTTATGACACAGAGTCAGCAACGGGTTGGTCAAACAAAAAACGATGTTATTGAAGTTAATCATTTAGTTAAAAGTTATAAAGGCGTGCAAGCGGTTGATGATATTAGTTTCACCATTACTAAAGGACACTGTTTTGGTCTGTTAGGACCAAATGGTGCAGGAAAAACGACGACCATTGAAATAATGGAAGGGATAATTCCAGCGACCAGTGGTGAAGTGCTTTACTCAGGAAAAAGCATAGGTAAGGATATAAGTCAGCAAATTGGCATTCAATTTCAAAGTACTGCTTTGCAAGATTTTTTAACGGTACAAGAAACCTTAAATTTATTCACCGCATTTTATGACAACACCGTACCTCATCAGCAATTAATTGAGCTCTGTGGTTTAAAAGATTTTTTAGATAGAGATAATCGTTTGTTGTCGGGTGGACAACGCCAACGGTTATTATTAGCACTGGCGTTAATTAATGACCCCGATATTATTTTTCTTGATGAACCCACCACTGGGCTTGATCCACAGGCGAGACGTAATTTTTGGCAATTAATAAAAAATATTAAAGCCCAAAATAAGACGGTTATTTTAACCACTCATTACATGGACGAAGCGGAACAACTTTGTGATGAAGTAGTTATTATGGACAATGGTAAAATTATTGAAAGTGGCACACCTAATCGATTACTTGCTAAGCATTTTCAAGAGGTCTTTATTTATTTACCTCTAGAACAAGTACCGCAGCCATTAATTGAAAAACATCAGTGGACTATCGAACACGAGCGCGTCGAAATAACGACGCAACATGTGGAAGAAACTATTAGCTTGTTAATTGCTGAGAAAATTCCATTAGAAGGTTTACAAGTAAAGTCTCCAAATCTTGATGATCTTTTTCTAAAATTAACCGGCCATTCATTGAGAGAGTAAAACATATGAATTTCAAACGTTTTTTTGCGGTAGTCAAAGCCCGTAATATTGAATTTTTTCGCGATCGTTCATCGTTAGGGTGGAATTTATTTTTCCCTATTCTCATGTTAGCGGGTTTATCTTTTGTTTTTTCTGGTGACGGAAAAGCCGTTTATAAAGTGGGGGTTATCGACAGTAAAACCGTTCAATCGAGTTTTATGGAAACACGTTACGTTGACTTTATTGACTATCAAGATAAGGCGTTAGCAACCGTAAAATTAGAACAGCATGCTATTGATTTTTTAGTCGACTTTAGCCAAAAAAGCTATTGGGTTAACCAAGGTTCGCCAAACAGTTACCTGGTTGAAAAAATCTTTTTAGGACAACACAATAACTTTCAACGCCTAGAAACCTATGGGAAGAAAATTCGTTATGTCGACTGGGTTCTGCCTGGGATCCTTGGAATGAACATGATGTTTAGTTGCCTATTTGGTGTTGGCTACGTGATAGTACGTTATCGGAAAAATGCGGTATTAAAACGTTTAAAAGCGACACCGCTTTCAGCGTTTGAATTTGTATCAGCACAATTAGTGTCACGTATCTTTATTGTGATGTTTATGTCGAGTGTTGTTTATATTGGCTGTAATTTCTTTTTTGATTTTTACATGCTGGGCAGCTATTTTGATCTATTTATCATCGCAGTTTTAGGCGCTATTAGCTTAATATCTTTAGGTTTGCTGGTCGCGAGCAGAAGTAAGAGTGAAGAGCTTATTGGCGGTTTACTTAATTTGACCTCATGGCCAATGATGTTGTTATCAGGTGTTTGGTTTAGTCTAGAAGGTGCACCTAATGCGGTAAAAGTTTTTGCTGACTTTTTACCTTTAACTCATTTAGTAGCTGGAGCGAGAAAAGTGATCACCGAAGGTGCAACCCTAGCTGATATCAGTTATCACCTGAGCGCACTTTTGATTATGAGTACTATTTTTTTAGCGTTAGGCTCTTACTTATTTAGTTGGAATACCGAGCGATAATAGCGGTTGCTGTTTTATAGCGAGACCTATCAATAATTATACTAGGTCTCGTTGCGTGACAAAAACCATCGATAACACCCCCTCATCGTTAGGAGTGTTATCGATAATACCTCGCTGTTGAGCAAAGATAACCTTGTTATAAATCAGTGAAATTTAAAGTGCTTAAAAAATATTTTTTTATTAGATAAAATATATTATGCTTAATTCATAGCAGTTAAGGATAGTTATTAGTGATTACCAATCGTGTGTTTATTAAGTTTATTTGCCTTTTAAGTGTGTTGTTTTACTGTAATACCAGTATTGCGACAGATATATTACGTGTCAGTATTCCTCAAATGCCAGTTCATGCGGTAAGTAAAGATGAAGGGGTTTTGGTCGATTTTGTTAAAGTGCTTGCCAAAAAACTAGACCAAAATATAGAAATCCAGATAGTGCCTTTTTCGCGTTCTATCTATTATGTTATTACTAATCAAGTTGATTTTCATTTACCCTTTATTAAGCCCAAAGCTGAGAATTCGCCTCAAGATAACTTTATTTACTCAGACGAAACTATTTTTCATGTCAACTTTGTACTTTATACCCATAAAGATAGGTTTGTTGATCTCACTAAACTGGTAAATTATAAGATTGAAACTGATGCTGCTCACCTGCCTTTTTTTAGTGAATTAAAGATGGGTTCTAGTTGTATCCTTTGTAGTTTAAAGAAAGTGCAGCACAAAATGACCGACGGTTATATTTTTGCTGATTCTTCCACCGATCCTCTTTTACGTGAAAATTTGCCGTTGTTAGCTGCTGTTAAACGTCAACTTTATAAAAAGTTTGAAGTTAAAATGGTTTTTCCAAAGACAGAGAAAGGACAAAGTCTTAATAAAGCACTTAGTGTAATTGTTAATGAAATGCGCTTGTCAGGAGAGCTACAGCAGTTATTATCCTCAGTTGACTTTATCTATAATGATTGGCAAATAGAATGAACGAACTGCTAGCACAGAGGCTCTTAAAACTTACTGGTTTGTTCTTTGTAGGTCTTGCTCTACTGGGTGTGGTACTGCCGATTCTTCCTACCACACCTTTTCTGTTAGTTGCGGCGAGTTGTTTTGCTAAGTCTTCGCCACGTATGAATAAAATATTACTTAGACATAAAGTTTTTGGCCCCTTGATTTACCATTGGCAAACATCAGGCAGTATTCCTAAAAGGGCTAAAACAATCGCTTTAAGTACTATTATCTTAGCCACCATGGGTTCGTGCTATCAATTAGACAATAACCTACTGCGAGTGTTGGTCATCGTTTTAGTTGCAGGGCCCTTTATTTTTCTATGGCGTTTACCTCTTTCAGTAGAGGAACAACAAACTTAACTGTTAATTATTAATCAGCGAGTGCTTTACCCACTAAGGTCGCTAAATGGTTAGGTAGTGTTAATGAAAGTGCTATTTCGTGGCCACGCGCTGACATTTTTCCCCAAGTTTTCTTTACTATCCTTATGATTTTAGCTTCGTTGTCTGCTTCGGTATATTTAGCGGCAAAAGCGTCAAAGTAATATTGTAAAAAGACTAAGCAAGCGACATCCTCTAACGTTTGCGTGTTGGCATTTGTTTTGAGCTGTTCTTTTCTTAAAATACAAGCGGTCAATTCAGCCTCATGCTCAGAATAATCATTTTCTAACATTAATGACTTAGTGAGCTCAGCGTGGAACTTTCCTTGGGAAATCCGCCACTGATAATAGCCAGCTTTGCCTTCATCAAATTCGGTACGCTTTAAGTCCCAGCGTTTAATATGCTGTGCCCGCACAGCTATTTGTAATAATTCATTTGACTGAGGAAAATACTGCTCAAGACAAGAGGTCATGTATTGACCATAAAGTAATTCATTGGCTTGAGGATGCCCATTAACAAGTGTTTGATTGGGATCTTCACTATTTATTTTATCGATAGCACAAAGTACGGCGGTTAAACGAGATGAAGTCATAAAGGGTATCCAATGCCTAGGGTGAATTAAAACAATATGTTAGCTTTTTATCGATAAAATAAACACAGTCATTAAATATTTTTGTCAAAATAACAGAAATTGATCTGTAGATCATATTGTCGTGGTAGCTAGTTTTAAGTATAATGTTTTCCCGTCCTGCTAGGTTGGTGTGTTTTTCAAAATCATGACTAAACTTACCTCATTATTCGCTAATTAATTCGTATAATAAGCTAGCAAAACAACTTAAGTAAAACACACAAAATTCCTGCTCACTCTGACTTTTGGTATCACATGACAACTAGATATATTTTTGTAACCGGCGGCGTTGTATCGTCTCTTGGTAAAGGTATTGCCGCGGCTTCTCTTGCTGCAATTCTTGAAGCACGCGGCTTAAAAGTCACAATGTTAAAACTTGACCCTTATATTAATGTTGACCCGGGTACGATGAGTCCTATTCAACATGGTGAAGTGTTTGTTACCGAAGACGGCGCGGAAACTGATTTGGATTTAGGGCATTATGAACGATTTATTCGTACCAAAATGACCAAGCTTAATAACTTTACCACCGGCAGAATATATCAAGATATTCTTGCACGTGAGCGCAAAGGTGAGTTTTTAGGTGCCACTATTCAAGTTATTCCTCATATTACTAACGACATTAAGCGTCGCGTTATCGAGGGTGCTGAAGGTTATGACGTTGCTATGGTTGAAATTGGCGGCACGGTTGGTGATATTGAATCACAACCTTTCTTAGAAGCTATCCGCCAGTTAGGTACCGAATTAGGACGTGAACGTGCGATGTATATGCATCTAACGTTAGTGCCTTATATTAAAACAGCCGGCGAAATTAAAACAAAACCAACTCAACATTCAGTGAAAGAGCTACGCTCAATCGGTATCGTCCCTGATATTTTAGTGTGTCGAAGTGAACGCACTGTGCCTGCTAATGAGCGAGCAAAAATATCTTTGTTTACCAATGTTGCTGAAAAAGCGGTTTTATCAATGCGTGACGTTGATAGCATTTATAAAATTCCGGCGTTACTTAAAGCCCAAGGTATAGATGAATTAGTGGTTAAACGTTTTGGTCTTGATGTACCTGCAGCCGATTTAAGTGAATGGGAAAAAGTACTCTATCAAGAAGCTAACCCTTTTGGTGAAGTTACCATAGGCATGGTAGGTAAATATATTGAATTACCAGACGCGTATAAATCTGTTAACGAAGCATTAAAACATGCCGGCTTGAAAAACCAAGTAACGGTAAACATTAAATACATTGACTCACAAGATCTTGAGAGCAAAGGAACTGATGTTTTAGGAACCGTTGACGCGATATTAGTGCCAGGTGGTTTTGGTATTCGTGGCGTTGAAGGAAAAATTTTAGCGGCGAAATATGCCCGTGAAAACAAAGTGCCTTATTTAGGGATTTGTTTAGGTATGCAAGTGGCGCTTATTGATTATGCCCGCAATGTTGCTGGTCTTACTGACGCTCATAGCACCGAATTTAACCCTGAAACCCCACATCCAGTGGTTGGTTTAATTAATGAATGGTTAGATGAAGAAGGCCAAGTTGAATACCGTCATGAAAATTCAGACTTAGGCGGCACGATGCGTTTAGGTTCACAATTGTGCCACCTTGTGAAAGGTACCAAGGCATATGACGTATATGGCAGTGAAACAATTTATGAGAGACACCGTCATCGTTATGAGGTAAATAATAACTACCGTGAGCAAATTAGCAAAGCTGGTTTGGTGTTCTCGGGGTTATCTACGGATAAAACATTAGTTGAGATGATTGAAATACCGGATCATCCTTGGTTTATTGCTGGGCAGTTTCATCCTGAGTTTAATTCAACTCCACGTGATGGACACCCATTGTTTGAAAGCTTTATTGCTGCTTCATTTGAGCATCAAAAACAGCAATCAAGTTAAACCTGAAAATTAATAAAACCGTAGCATAGTGCTGCGGTTTTGCTTTCTGGCATAATTATTTATGGCAAAATGTTTTATCAGTAAAATGTAAACTAAAAACTATTACCAACTTAATAGCGGTTCATTCGCTGTAGTGCACTCAATTTAAAGGAATTATAATGTCGAATATCAGTAAAATTATCGCCCGTGAAATTATGGACTCTCGTGGTAACCCAACCGTTGAAGCTGACGTTTTTTTAGCATCGGGTGCTTGGGGCCGTGCTGCGGCACCCTCTGGCGCATCAACCGGTTCACGTGAAGCGTTAGAGTTACGTGATGGTGATAAGTCTCGTTATTTAGGTAAAGGCGTATTAAAAGCGGTTGCGGCGATAAACAATGACATTCAAGCGGCATTGATCGGACAAAGTGCTTTAGAACAAGCCACTATTGATCAAATCATGATCGACTTAGACGGTACTGAAAATAAAGAAAAATTTGGTGCCAATGCTATTTTAGCGGTTTCATTAGCAAATGCAAAAGCAGCCGCAATGGAAAAGAAAGTACAATTGTTTGAACATATCGCTGATTTAAACGGAACTCCGGGTCAATACTCATTACCTTTACCTATGATGAATATTATCAATGGCGGTGAACATGCAGACAATAATGTTGATATTCAAGAATTCATGATCCAACCGGTAAGTGCTAAAAATTTCAGTGAAGCATTACGTATGGGCGCTGAAATATTTCATGCCTTGAAAAAAGTATTATCAGCAAAAGGTTTAAATACTGCCGTTGGTGATGAAGGTGGTTTTGCACCTGATTTAGCCTCGAATGCTGACGCCTTAGCGGTTATTAAGGAAGCAGTTTCTGCTGCCGGTTATGAATTAGGTAAAGACATTACGTTAGCGATGGATTGTGCTGCTTCAGAATTTTATGACAGCGAGAAAGGCATTTACGATCTGAAAGGCGAAGGCAAGCAATTTACAGCTAACGAATTCTCTGATTTTTTAGCAACGTTATGTGAAGAATATCCTATCGTTTCTATTGAAGACGGTTTGGACGAGTCTGATTGGGACGGTTTTGCTTACCAAACAAAATTATTGGGCGATAAAATACAAATTGTTGGCGATGATTTATTTGTAACGAATACTAAAATCTTAGCACGTGGTATTGAACAAGGTATTGGCAACTCAATTTTAATTAAGTTTAACCAAATTGGTACCTTAACTGAAACATTAGCGGCGATTAAAATGGCAAAAGATGCTGGTTTTACTGCAGTTATCTCTCATCGTTCAGGCGAAACCGAAGATGCAACGATTGCTGATTTAGCGGTAGGTACAGCGGCAGGCCAAATTAAAACTGGTTCACTTTGTCGTTCAGACCGTGTTTCTAAGTACAACCAATTACTACGTATTGAAGAGTACCTTGGTGATAAAGCTATATTCAACGGCCTGTCAGAAGTTAAAGGCCAATAACGATTAAACTATGTTTATTTCTTCCTACCACGTTGTTAGAAGTACTCATTGACTATCGTCAACTCCGTGCGTCTGCCTAGTGGTAGTTTGAACTAACTCATATTTTGATTCGTTATTTTAGTTATAAATATAGTCATATAAAGCCACTCATTTGAGTGGCTTTATATTTTTAGGGATAGCTGATTTAGATAGGAGACTAGTTTAATAACCTAGCTAAAGCATGTTTATTTCTTCCTACCACGTTGTTAGAAGCACTCATTGACTATCGTCAACTCCGTGCGTTTGCCTAGTGGTAGTTTGAACTAACTCATATTTTAATGCGTTATTTTTGTTATAAATATAGTAGTTATAAATATAGTCAGATAAAGCCACTCATTTGAGTGGCTTTTTATCAGCACCGTCGAGAAAACTCTGCCGAGATGAATCGATAATTTCTTGACAACATCTGCTTGTACAGTACGCTATACAGTATATGAAAAGGGCACTCAGATACAATTATCGGATCAAGCCAACAGTAGACCAAGAAGTTAAACTCGTAGAGTTTGGCTCATATGCTCGTGGGCTGTGGAATTTGTTGTTATCTGAAAATATACGTCGATATCGCTATGATAAATCTTTTTTGTTTTACCCTGAAATGGCTGGTTTGATTCGAGATTTAAAAATCCGATGAATTCTCATGGCTGAAATCCTTTGATTCTGCGGCTTCTCAGCAAGTCGCTCGCGACCTTGAAACGGCACTGAAGAAATTACTATGCCACCCATAATTACTTTCCGCAGTAATTACTATGCCACCCATGATAATGCTGCACAATAATAAGGCACTGAAACACCGCTATCCATTGGTCAGCAACAAGGCATGTACTTCATCTTGTAAGTCTTTGTATATCGATTTTTATAGATGTTGATTAAATGAATGAATTTCAGGCAAGCTTTACTTCTCCCCCAAGGTAGCTGTATTTTTCTTGCTGTTTTTGAATGTAGCTATGTTTACGCGCTATTCAAACAAGCTTGGGCATTTGCTTTACCGTGTGCGCGCTTTAACCCCACGTGCTCAGTAAATTCAGACAAATGCTCTGCGGTGCCGACCGCGCCCGTGAATATACCTTCAAAGTTTGTGGTAAGTTTGAGCCAACTTTCATCGCTGATGTGAAGTCTTGACAGTATATTTGCGGTTTTGTTATCGATAGCGCCTCGTTTGTCTGCTCTTATTACGCGACCTGTTTCATCTACAAGGGTTAAATAGTC
>NZ_JACGVN010000034.1:0-42091 GCF_014077245.1 Colwellia sp. BRX8-9 | reverse complement strand
TTCAAACCTTATCTATAAAACGTTAAGTTAACTACTTTACTCTAAAGTGATGTAGATAACTTATCAAAACAGCTCTTTCGTGGTTCGTTTTGACTGAACCCCTTGGAACTGGAGCGCATTCTAGAGATTTCTCGCTGGGCGTCAACCCTTTTTTGTAATAACTTTGAAATAAATGTTTGTTCGCTTATTTATCGAACAATTTAGCTAATATACGCGCTAGCTTCGCTAATTTTATTGATACGGTCTGCTTTAATCGCCTCATTATCGCTATATTGATCAACAAGCAATATCCTACTTTTTATACCAGCACGCTCAGCAGCCTGCATATCTGATACTTTATCACCAATAAAAATACTCTTTGCCAAATCAATGTCATGCTTTTTAGCAGCTGATAAAATCATACCAGGTTCTGGTTTTCTACAATCACAGGCCACCTTGTATTCACCAACGCCTTTATCTGGATGATGAGGGCAATGATAGACATCTGCAATTACGATCCCTTTCGATTTAAATTGCTTTACCATCCACAGAGTCAGTTGATTAAATTGCTCAACAGTATATTTGCCTCTAGCAATACCCGATTGGTTAGTAATGACAAATATTTCATAACCTTTATTGTGCGCATCCAAACAAACAGTAAAGATATCTTCGACAAATTCAAATGCTTCTTTTTTATAAACGTAACCATGGTCAACATTGATAATGCCGTCCCTGTCTAAAAACAGTGCTTTTTTCATAGTTAATTTCTTTTGACTCAGCGGCTAATGATAGGTTTTTTGATAGATTAATTAAGCCATCGCTCTTAAATATTTTGCTGCACGAATTAACAAATGATTTGCAGTATAGATATCTAAGAACGACATTTTGCTCAATATCTGCTGTTAATAAACAGCAGATATTTGTTACATGCAAAGACCGCCATCAATTTCTACGACACGGCCGGTAAAAAACTCATTTTCAAAAATATACTTTACGGTGTGAGCAATTTCATCTGCTTCACCTAAGCGGCCAACAGGTTTCATTTTTTCTAAACGGTCGCGCATTTCTGGTTTCATCGCATCAGTCATTGCGGTGCGAATAACACCAGGGGCAATAGCACCAACGCGAATACCATGACGCCCTAACTCGCGCGCCCAAGTAACGGTCATCGCGACAACACCCGCTTTAGATGCAGCATAATTGGTTTGTCCCATATTACCGGCTCTTGCGATGGACGACATATTAATAATGACACCTTTACGTTTACCTTCAATCATGTGAACAGCAGCTTCGCGACCACATAAGAAAACACCCGTTAAATTAACATCGATGACTGATTGAAACTGATCCAATGACATTTTCTTAGCAACGACTCCATCTTTAGCTTTAACGAACATACCGTCACGTAAAATGCCGGCATTGTTAATTAAGCCGTCGATACCTGAAAAATCATCATTAATCTGGCTAAAAATAGCTTCTACTTCACTTTCATTGGTGACGTTGGCTAAATAATACTTTGCCGATGAACCTGCTGCTTCAATAAGTTTTACTGTTTCTTGTAGTAACGTTTCATTTAAATCGATTAACGCTAATTTAGCACCATTCGTTGCTAAGCTAATAGCCATAGAACGTCCTAGGCCTTGTCCACCGCCGGTGATGACGATAACTTTATCATTCAAATCCATTATTTTTCCTTTATCTCTATTATATTTGTTCGTTGATAGCGCTAAAAAACCAATCAACTAATTTATGGTCAACATCACTAATATTTGAAAAAGCCCAATTTGGATTTTTGTCTTTATCGACTAATAATGCCCTAATACCTTCGCGAGCTTCAGTATACTGACAACAACGAAGGATTAAATTTAACTCTGAAGTAAAACATTCACTCAAACTTAACGTTTTAGTCGTTTGTAACTGCCTATATATAATACAAGCACTCAATGGGCTACCCGCCAGTAATTTGTTTTTTGCCTTATTCAGCCAATTATTGTCTGTTTGTACATTTAAAATCGCTGTGTGTATATCAGCAATATTATCGAAAGCTAATAATTTTGCTATAGCCACTTCATTGTTTTTTACCTCATTGGGTAAATGGTGTTCAAAACGGTTCGAAAACTCGGTCAATGCTTGCTTTAGCAGAGAGTTATTTCGATCATTGTCTTGCCAGTCAACTGTTAGTAAGTGATCAAAAACACCATTTTTAGATGAACTATCAATAATATAATCCGACAAGCCAAGATAATTAGCATCTACGGCATTAAACACAGCACCGGTGATCCCTAAAAACAAACCAAGATCTTCTGGTGTTTTATTTAAAAACCAACTCGACCCTACATCAGGAAATAGCCCTATTGATACTTCTGGCATTGCCATCAAAGTGCGCTCTGTGGTTACACGATGACTAGCACCAGCAAATAAACCTATGCCGCCGCCCATGATATAACCATCTCCCCAGATCATAATGGGTTTATTAAAATTATGAATTAATTGGTCAAGTACATATTCTTCACTAAAAAATTCATTAGCGAAGCCTGATGTAATGACATCATCATCTATTGGTGTGTCTAGTTCGTGTAAATAGTGATACAGGCTAACAACATCTCCACCAGCACAAAACGCTTTTTCACCCGCGCCCTGTAAAATAACCATCGCGATATTGTCATCTTGCTGCCAAGACGACAGTTTTTTGGTTAACAGCTTAATCATCGAAAGATTTAATGCATTAAGCGATTTAGGCGCATTAAGTTCTGCTATAGCTATCAGTTTATTATTATTACTGCTTAACTCTTTAAATATCACATCTGTCATTTAATTTAGCTCCGATTTTTTACGGGTTAATGTTCTCTTTGATAGCTATTTAAAGACTAGCATCAATCGCTACGACAGTTCGTCCGGTAACCGTGCCATCGACGTAAGCGTCAAATGCATTCCCTAAGTCTCGAAATTCAATGGTCGTAGGAGAAATCAGATCAAGTTTTGTTGGTTTTAAATCTGTTGCTAATCTTTTCCATCCTTGCGTGCGCACTGAAAGTGGCATTTCGACTGAGTTAATACCAAGTAGGCTCACGCCTCTTAATATAAAGGGCATAACAGTGGTCTCTAATTTGAAGCCACCGGCTAAACCAATTGAAGCAATATTTCCCCAAACATGAGTGGTGCGTGTTAACCAAGCTAACGTTTCACCGCCAACACTATCGACCGCCCCACCCCACTGTGCATTTTCTAGCGGTTTGCTGCCCATTTCAATATCATGACGACTAATAAGCTTAACCGCACCGAGCGCTTTTAAATAATCTTCTTGTTCTGTTTTACCCGTAAAAGCAATCACTTCATAACCAATATTTGACAGCATATTAATAGCAAAACTACCAACACCACCGGTAGCGCCAGTGACGACAATAGGACCTCGCTCTGGAATTTGACCATTATCTTCCATACGCTGAATAGCAAGAGCGGCAGTATATCCTGCGGTACCGAGTGCCATCGCATCACGTAAACTCATGCCTGTTGGCAATGCCACGACTGAATCTGCTTTTACCCGCGCATACTCACTGTAACCACCATCATAGAGTTCAGATAATTGTGCGCCGCAAACCAGCACTTTATCGCCGGCTTCAAACCTGTCATCAACAGAGCTAACCACAACACCCGACAAATCAATACCGCCTACTAAGGGATAAGTACGTAAGATTCTTCCTTTCCCTGTGGCAGCTAGAGCATCTTTATAATTAATGTCTGAATAGGCGACTTTAATAACCACTTCACCTGCGGTTAAATCATCAATACCAACTTGCTCAAACCCACTGGTGATTTTTTTCTTATCACCCTCTTGTATTTGATGAATACGAAAAGCCGTAAATTTTTCTGGTACTTGCCTTAACTCCGTGATCAACGTTGACATAATTATTCCTATTCAATTATCTAAATAAAGGTGTATGAAGAATTAACATCAAAGCATAAGTAGTGCACAGGCACTACTTTACTCTAATCTAATAAACTGACTATCTACTAGTGTTACATATTGCGACGATATTGACCGCCTGCTTCAAATAACGAACTAACAATTTGCCCTAAAGAACAAACCTTACAAGCATCCATCATTAATTCAAAAATATTTTCATGATTAATGGCGGCTGTTTGTAAACGCTTAAGTAAGACTTCTACTTCTGCTGCATTAGCTTTGTTTAAACTCGCTAACATATCAATTTGATAAGTTTTTTCTTCTTCGGTAGCGCGAATAACTTCTTCAGGCACAATCGTTGGCGAGCCCGTTGAACTAAGGAAAGTATTTACACCTATAATAGGATATTCACCTGAGTGCTTTAAATGCTCGTAATACATACTTTCTTCTTGAATTTTACCACGCTGATACATAGTTTCCATGGCACCAAGTACACCACCACGTTCGTTAATACGATCAAATTCAGTTAATACCGCATCTTCAACTAAGTCAGTTAACTCTTCAATAATGAACGCGCCTTGAATAGGGTTTTCATTTTTAGAAAGTCCTAATTCACGGTTGATGATTAATTGAATCGCCATCGCACGACGAACACTGTCTTCGGTAGGCGTAGTAATAGCTTCATCATAAGCATTAGTATGCAAAGAGTTACAGTTATCGTTTATCGCATAAAGTGCTTGTAATGTGGTACGAATATCATTGAAATCAATTTCTTGAGCATGCAATGAACGACCTGATGTTTGAATATGATATTTCAACATTTGTGCACGAGCATTGGCACCATATTTATTCTTCATCGCTTTTGACCAAATACGACGAGCCACTCGGCCAATGACAGCGTATTCTGGGTCGATACCGTTTGAGAAGAAAAACGATAAGTTAGGACCAAATTCATTAATGTCCATACCGCGGCTTAAGTAATATTCAACAAAAGTAAAACCGTTTGCCAACGTTAACGCCAATTGAGTGATCGGATTCGCACCAGCTTCTGCTATATGATAGCCAGAAATAGACACTGAATAGAAATTACGCACACCTTTTTCAATAAAGTACTCTTGCACATCACCCATTAAACGTAGGGCAAATTCAGTGGAGAAAATACAGGTATTTTGCGCTTGATCTTCTTTTAAAATATCGGCTTGTACCGTGCCACGCACTAGCGTTAAGGTTTTAGCTTTTATCGCTTGATATACCGCTGGAGGTAAAACTTGATCGCCAGTAACACCAATTAACATCAAACCTAAACCGTCGTTGCCATCGGGTAATTCACCTTGATAGCTTGGACGTTCACAGCCTTTGTCTTTATAAATTTTAGCTATGGTTGCGGCTACTTCTTTTTCCAAACCATTTTCGGTAATAAAACGCTCACATTGTTGATCGATAGCGGTATTCAAGAAAAAACCTAACAACATCGGCGCAGGGCCATTAATGGTCATGGAAACTGACGTCATCGCATGGGCTAAGTCAAAACCAGAATACAGTTTCTTGGCATCATCTAAACAACAAATAGAAACGCCGGCATTACCTATTTTTCCATAAATATCAGGACGAATAGCTGGATCGTTACCGTATAGGGTCACTGAATCAAATGCTGTTGATAAGCGTTTAGCCGGCATACCTTTTGAAACATAATGAAAACGACGGTTGGTTCTTTCTGGGCCGCCTTCACCCGCGAACATACGTGTTGGGTCTTCGCCTTCACGCTTAAAGGGGAATAAACCAGCGGTATACGGAAATTCACCCGGTACATTTTCTTGTAAGTTCCACTTTAAGATATCGCCCCACCCCTGATATTTAGGCATACTAATTTTAGGGATATCGCTACCAGAAAGTGATTTTGAATGAGTGGCTATCGACAGTTCTTTGTCTCGTACTTTAAATTTAAATTCAGGGTCTTTATAACGCTGAACTTTAGTCGCCCATTGCTCGAGTAATAATTTGTTTTTAGGGTCTAAGTCTAATTCGACTTGAGTATAAAGCGCTTCAAGTTGCGTCACTAAATCAGCAGAAACCACCGTTTCAGTGTCTTTTGCCGTTTCAATCGCCTGATGAATACCATAAAGTTTTTGTGCAACCGTTGTTTGTTTTTCAACCCAAGCATCATAACCGCGATTACTTTCTGATATTTCAGATAAATAACGAATACGATTACCTGGGATCACGCTACTTTTATTGGCTAATGTGCCTTCGGTAGAGAGAATATCGCCAACAATTAAGCCCGCTTTAGTGTTTAATGCTGTGATCACCGCATTATATAATTCGGTCATACCACGGTCGTTAAATTGTGAAGCTATCGTGCCGTAAACGGGTACTTCATCATCACCGGCTTCAAACATGCCACGGTTACGTTTATATTGTTTTTTCACGTCACGCAAGGCATCTAAAGCGCCCCGTTTATCAAATTTATTGAGCGCAATAATATCAGCAAAATCGAGCATATCGATTTTTTCTAATTGTGTTGCCGCGCCGTACTCTGGCGTCATCACATATAAAGAAACATCGGAATGTTCTTCAATTTCGGTATCTGATTGACCAATACCCGAAGTTTCTAGAATAATTAAGTCGAAATCGGTCGCTTTTAAAATTTCTAAAGTGTCATTAACATAAACAGACAATGCCAAATTTGACTGACGTGTGGCTAACGAACGCATGTAAACGCGATCATTGTTTACCGCATTCATACGAATTCGGTCACCGAGTAATGCACCACCGGTTTTACGCTTAGACGGGTCAACCGAAACAATGGCAATTTTGCTGTCTGCTGTTGCCATTAAAAAGCGGCGAATTAATTCATCAACTAGCGAAGATTTACCTGCACCACCGGTACCGGTAATACCTAATACCGGTGTTTTACTTGCTGAAGCAATTTTACGAATTTTCTCTAAATCGGCTTTATTTTCTTTTGGCGCATTTTCAGCCGCTGAAATTAAACGCGCAATCGCTTGTTTGTCATTTTTCTTTAAATTAGCAACATCGTCTTTTTTAACATTGACGCCAGTTTTAAAATCACAGCGCTCTAACATGTCATCAATCATGCCTAATAAACCCAGTGCACGGCCGTCATCAGGAGAATAAATACGGGTAATACCATAATCTTGTAGCATTTTAATTTCGTCAGGTAGTATCACGCCACCGCCGCCGCCAACGATACGAATATGTTCACAACCTCGTTCTTTAAGTAAGTCGTACATATATTTAAAATATTCGTTATGCCCACCTTGATAAGAAGTCATCGCAATAGCATTAGCATCTTCTTGAATCGCGGTATTAACCACTTCTTCAACACTGCGGTCATGGCCCAAATGAATAACTTCAGCACCACTTGATTGTAAAATTCGGCGCATAATATTAATCGCAGCATCGTGCCCATCAAAAAGTGATGCGGCAGTGACAATTCTAATTTTATTCTTGAGTTGGTATCTTTCAGTTGTCATTTTGAATTCTCTTTTATTAACTTACTCACCATTATAGGTGTAATATTTGTAGGTGTAATTTTTGGTGCTGAATTGCTATTTAAATTTTTTATTAATAATATTAAATCATAAAGAAAATGGTATTAACATTGATTTTATTGCTAATTTGATGGACTATCTTGTTATGGAATAAAAACGCGTAGCTTATTAATTATGCTTCAACAATCAAAGTCAGCAAAGCCGATAAAAACAGCAACTATCATTGATGATATTCGTTTACTTATTCCCGTTTTTTTATTGAAAAAATTGCAAGTTCATCCGCTAACCTCCAGTCTTTATCCATTATCGCTTGGGAAGCATTCAGATATTTCTTATCAAATAAATAAAAAAAACAGTGACCATCACAGCTTACTTTATTGTCAATCAACTAGCGCAACTCTAGACTATAAAAACAAAGTTAGAGAAGTTAAATCGGGCGATCTTGTTATTATACCAGCCAATGCGAGTTTTAAATTTACCGCCATTAACAGAGAAAATAACAGTGAAATTAAAAACAAGTCAGGAAAAGTCTATTGGTTAAATTTTAAAGGCGATCTCGCCAGTAATTTTGCCGAACGTTTATTAATGAAAATGGATGATGGCCTCGCACACGTCGGGAATGTAGATGAAGTGATCCGAGATTTTGACAATTTATTAGCGCTAGGTCGCCGCGGCTATACCGCTACTAATGTTATTCACGCGGTACATATTTTACAGCAAACCTTAAGCTTTTTAGCATTACAGTTGCGTTTAACTGACTTTAATAAAAGTTCTACTTTTGATATTGATGCGGTCGAACGTTTAATGCGCAATAATCTTCATCAAGAATTGAGTTTGGATACATTAGCGCATTACAGCCAGCTATCTAAATTTCATTTTTCAAAGAAGTTTAAAGAACTCACCGATACATCACCAATACAGCACTTTATTAATATGAAAATTCAACGCGCCTGCTCTGAGCTTGATAATAGCTCACAGACTATTAAAGATATTAGTGAGGGCTTGGGATATAGCGACCCTTACTATTTTTCACGCCTGTTTAAAAAATCGCTAGGAATGTCACCAAAGCAATATCGTGACTCTCGTCACAGTGCTTAAAAAAATAACTAGCAGTACGAGTATTAGCAATTTATTTAGCCAATAGCTAACTGTTGACCACAATAGCAAAGCGTTAACTATAGTAGTCTAATTTTACTCACCTTCATTTATAACGGCGTTGATGATACCTTTATCATATAATTGCTCGTTAAAAGTAAATAATCATTGCCTGCTATACTCAAGGTTACGCGATAACATCATCTATACTTAACTTTTAACCCGCTATTTAATACTCACCACTTAATATCACTTAATCTATGCTATTTAATTTCACTGACTTGTCTAGCGTTAAAAAGGAAATCAATATGGATATCAATACGGCAAAATCGGTTTTACAAAATACCTTTGGTTACGCTGACTTTCGACATCAACAAGCGAAAATAATTAGTGAATTAATCAGTGGCGCAGATGTTTTTACGCTTATGCCAACCGGTGGTGGAAAGTCACTATGCTATCAAATACCAGCGATAGTCCGTGATGGCGTAGGCATAGTGGTGTCGCCACTAATAGCGTTAATGAAAGATCAAGTTGATGCGCTAAAACTACAAGGCGTAAAAGCAGAGTTTTTAAATTCGTCGCAGGACCATGAAGAACAAAATCGTGTCGAGCAGCTAATAAGATCAGGCAATGTCGACTTATTGTACGTTGCGCCAGAGCGACTATTGAGTGATTATTTTCTAAACCTTATTGATAATATTACCATTGCACTCTTTGCCTTTGATGAAGCACATTGTGTTTCACAATGGGGTCACGATTTCAGACCTGAATACCAACAACTGTCCATTATCAGCCAGCGATATCCCCACACGCCTAAAATTGCCTTAACAGCGACAGCGGATATGAAAACGCGAGATGAAATTGTTCAAGTATTAAATTTAACGGCTGCTAAAATCTTTGTTCATAGTTTTGACAGACCCAATATTCAGTATCGGATCAGTGAACAAAAAAATAACAAAGAACAGCTCCTTAAATTTATCAATACCGAACATAACAATGATGCCGGTATCGTTTATTGTCTTTCAAGAAAATCTGTTGAGGCCACAGCTCAATGGCTGAGTGAACAAGGAAAAGTTGCTTTGCCTTATCATGCAGGTTTGGCCAATAATATTAAAGATAGCAATCAACAACGTTTTCTCAGAGAAGACGGCATCATAATCGTTGCCACCATTGCCTTTGGTATGGGTATTGATAAGCCCGATGTTAGGTTTGTTGCCCATTTAAATTTGCCTAAAAGTATTGAGGCCTACTACCAAGAAACTGGCCGAGCAGGCCGTGATGGTATGCCCGCCAATACTTGGTTAGCGTATGGCATGCAAGATGTTATTAAGCTAAAACAAATGACAAGTCAAAGTACTGGTAATGAACAGTTCAAGTTTATAACTCAACGTAAAATTGATGCCCTGCTTGGTTATTGCGAAGTGTGCTCTTGCCGCCGGCAAGTATTACTCAATTATTTTGGTGAAACGTTAGCTGAGCCTTGTGGAAATTGTGATAACTGTTTGAATCCACCCATAACATGGGATGGCACTGCTGCCGCTAGAAAAGCACTTTCAACGGTTTATCGAACGGGCCAAAGATTTGGTGTAGGCCATCAAATTGATGTCTTGTTAGGTAAGCAAACCCCTAAAGTTATTCAGGTCAATCACCAACAACTTTCTACCTATGGTATTGGTAAAGAGCATAAAGCAGAGGAATGGCAAACTGTGTTTAGGCAACTCATTTCAATGGGATATTTAGCCGTAGAAATGGAATATGGCGCTTTAAAACTTACTGAAAAATCTCGACCTTTATTAAAAGGCGAACTGACCATACAACTCAAGGTAAGAGAATACGGTAAGGCAAAGCTTGCGCGAAAATCAAAACAACCTAATGCCAGCAATTTATCAACACAAGAAGAAACCGTATTTGAAAAGCTCAAGCAACAAAGAGCATTATGGGCAAAAGAGAGAAATGTACCATCATTCGTTATTTTTCATGACGCTACCTTAATGGATATAGCCAAAGCTAATCCCAAAAACTCAGCGCAACTATTAAACGTTAATGGTATAGGTAAAACAAAACTTGAGCTTTATGGTGAAAAAATTATCGCACTACTCCACTAGCTAAAACCCTTGTCTTTGTTCAAAATACGTCTGTGCAATCAATTGAGCATTAATAAAAAAGCCGCAATGACTTAACATAGCGGCTTTAAAAATTTAATTTTTATCAGCATTACCTGAAAATAACAGCGAACTTAATGGTCTAAAACATTTCAACCGCAATCGCTGTAGCTTCACCACCACCAATACAAAGAGAGGCTAAACCTTTTGATAAACCTTTGTTTTTCAATGCATGGATTAGCGTTACCATAATACGAGCACCACTAGCACCTAAAGGATGACCCAGTGCACAAGCGCCACCATTGACATTCACTTTTTCAACATCTAAGGCTAACTCTTTAATCGCTAACATGGTAACCATGGCAAATGCTTCATTAATTTCCCATAGATCAACATCTGCAGCCGTCCAGTTTGCTTTTGCTAAAACTTTATTCATTGCGCCAACGGGTGCTACCGTAAACTCTTCAGGTTTTTGTGCATGCGTTGCATGAGCAACAATTTTACATAAAGGGCGTAGACCACGTTTTTCTGCTTCTGACTGTTTCATCATCACTAATGCCGCAGCACCATCTGAAATAGAGCTAGAGTTTGCAGCCGTAATAGTCCCGTCTCTTTTAAAAGCGGCACGTAATGAAGGTATTTTATCAGGGCGGGCATTACCCGGCTGTTCATCTATTGCAAAGACAGAGTCGCCACGACGAGATTTAATCGTTACTGGCGATATTTCATTTTCGAAAGCACCGGCAGCAATCGCTGCATTGGCACGTGCTAATGAGCGAATAGCATATTCATCCATGTCTTCACGAGTAAACCCAGCATCATCGGCAGTTTCTTGTGCGAAACACCCCATAGCTATACCATCATAGGCATTTTCTAAACCATCAGTCATCATATGATCAAGAATTTGACCATGTCCCATTTTTATACCACTGCGACCTTTAGGTAAAAGGTGCGGTGCATTAGTCATGCTTTCCATACCACCGGCAACAGCAACATTAATAGAGCCAGCCATCAGTGAATCATGTGCTTGCATTGCAGCTTTCATTCCAGAGCCACAGACTTTATTAATGGTGGTACAAACTGTTGATAATGCCAAATCAGCCGCCAAAGCTGCTTGACGAGCAGGCGCTTGTTTTAAACCTGCAGGCAATACACACCCCATGATTACTTCATCAACTTGATCGTTAGCAATATTTGCCGCAGCAAGTGCGCCGCGTATAGCCGTTGCGCCTAAGTCAGGTGAAGTTACAGCAGATAATCCGCCCATAAAACCACCCATAGGGGTTCTAGACGCTGAAACAATAACAATAGGATCTGTAGTAGACATGAAAGCTCTCCGAGATAAAAATAAAAAGGGATAAATTAATGATTAACACCATAACTTATATTTGACGTTTACGCCAACGTAAACTTTAATAGTAAGGACACAATTATAGCCAATTTATATAGTAACGATTTTAACTGAGCGGGTAAATTATTGACGGGATATTTATTAGCAGCTTGATGAAAAAAGCTCTTACTTTACGTTAACGTAAACTTCCTGTAAGGTGAGTGCATAACATAAATGTAGAGTTTTTCATGGCAGAATTAAAAGCACGGACTTTTTCAATCAGCGATCTTTCTAAAGAGTTCGATATTACGACTCGCAGTATTCGTTTTTACGAAGATCAAGGCTTGCTTGCCCCGACTCGCAAAGGACAAACTCGAATTTATAACCAAAGAGATAAAGTTCGACTAAAGTTAATTTTACGCGGTAAACGCTTGGGGTTTTCATTAGCCGAAACAGGTCGCATCTTTGAATTATACGATTTAGACAATACCAGCGCCAGCCAATTAAAACTGATGATGGATATTATTGAACAAAAAAAATCAGACTTACATCAACAACTCGACGATATAAAAGTGGTGTTGATGGAATTAACAAATTTAGAAGAAAGCTGTTTAGCTACTTTATCAGCTATCGACAATACAAAAACCTAACGCATAACTTTACGTAGCTAACTAAGCTAAGGAAATAACATGATTTCTACTTTTTCATCATTAAACTTTAATCTAGGCGAAACCGTTGAGATGATCCGCGAGTCAGTTAACGCTTTCTCTCGTGACGAAATTGCTCCACGTGCCGCACAAATAGATATTGATAACGAATTCCCAAATGATTTATGGCGCAAATTTGGTGATTTAGGCTTATTAGGCATGACCGTTGACGAAGAATATGGCGGTTCAGGCTTAGGCTATTTAGAACATATGGTGGCAATGCAAGAAATTTCACGTGCGTCTGCTTCTGTTGGTCTAAGTTACGGTGCTATGTCTAACCTTTGTTTAAATCAATTAAACAAAAACGGTTCGCATGAACAAAAAGCTAAATATTTACCAAAACTTTGTAGCGGTGAGCATATTGGCGCATTAGCGATGAGTGAACCTAATGCAGGTTCTGATGTAGTCAGCATGAAATTGCGCGCCGACAAAAAAGGCGACAAGTATATTTTAAATGGCAACAAAATGTGGATCACCAATGGTCCTGATGCCAACGTTTATGTTATTTACGCAAAGACTGATACTTCAGCGGGTTCAAAAGGCATTACTGCTTTTATCGTTGAGCGTGATTACCCAGGTTTTTCTCGTCATCAAAAATTAGACAAATTAGGTATGCGCGGTTCAAACACCTGTGAATTAGTTTTCCAAGACTGTGAAGTACCAGCAGAAAACATTTTAGGTGAAGAAGGTAAAGGCGTTCGAGTCTTAATGTCTGGCCTTGATTACGAGCGTATCGTATTAACCGGTGGACCTTTAGGTATTATGGATGCGTGTATGGACTTAGTTGTTCCTTATATTCATGACCGCAAACAGTTCGGTCAATCCATTGGTGAGTTCCAATTGATCCAAGGTAAAATTGCCGATATGTACACCCAAATGAATGCGGCTAAATCTTATGCTTATTTATGTGCACAAGCGGCCGACAGAGGTGAAACCACACGTAAAGATGCGGCCGGTGTTATCTTAGTTGCTGCAGAACTTGCGACAAAAATGGCCTTAGATGCTATTCAATTACTTGGCGGAAATGGTTACATCAATGAATTTCCAGCAGGTCGTTTGTTACGTGATGCTAAATTATATGAAATTGGCGCAGGTACTTCAGAAATTCGTCGTATGCTAATAGGTCGAGAGTTATTCGCCGAGTCTATATAAGGTTATAACTTGCTACAGCCTCTCGATTTAGAGAGGCTGATGAGAGCCACACTGCTCTTGTTTAGCGCGTAACATTAAAGCTAATGTTCTTACTGATAAAATTCCATAATAAAGGCAAATATCGTGGCTAAAATAATTTCAAAAATCAATGTACGCAGCCCAGAATTCATTGAAAACGCTGCTCATATGCAAGTTCAAGTAGACGATTTAAAAGTAAAGCTTGAGCAAATAAAATTAGGTGGCGGACAGCGCAGCCGTGATCGTCATTTATCTCGCGGTAAATTATTACCACGCGATCGCGTTAATGCCCTACTTGATGCTGGCTCACCATTTTTAGAATTATCTCAACTAGCCGCTTATGAAGTTTATGAAGCAGATGTTCCCGCTGCTGGTATTATCACCGGCATTGGCCGAGTTGGTGGACAAGAGTGTGTTATTGTCGCTAACGACGCTACCGTAAAAGGCGGAACCTATTTTCCGCTAACGGTAAAAAAACATCTTCGCGCACAAACGATTGCCCAAGAAAACAACTTACCCTGTATTTATTTAGTCGACTCTGGTGGCGCTAACTTGCCTAACCAAGACGAGGTTTTCCCTGATAGAGAACACTTTGGTCGCATATTCTTTAATCAAGCAAATATGTCAGCACAAGCCATACCGCAAATTGCTGTTGTTATGGGCTCTTGTACTGCAGGTGGCGCTTATGTACCCGCAATGGCCGATGAATCTATTATTGTTAAAGAACAAGGCACTATATTTTTAGCTGGACCGCCGTTAGTTAAAGCCGCGACTGGCGAAGTCGTTAGTGCTGAAGACTTAGGTGGCGCAGACATACATTGTCGTACCTCTGGTGTCGCCGATCATTACGCACAAAATGATCATCACGCTTTAGAAATTGCCCGCAGTATCGTTGGTAATTTAAATCGTGTTAAACCGGTAACCATGAATATTCAACCTATTGTTGAGCCCGCTTACGACGCACAAGAAATATACGGTGTGGTACCCAAAGATGCCCGCCAACCTTTTGATATTCGTGAAATTATCGCCCGTGTCGTTGATGGTAGTAATTTTGATGAATTTAAAGCCCTTTATGGCACGACTTTAGTCTGTGGTTTTGCACGGATATTTGGCTACCCCGTAGGCATTATCGCCAATAACGGCATTCTCTTTGGCGAATCAGCTCAAAAAGGTGCTCATTTTATTGAATTATGTGCACAACGAAAAATTCCTTTAGTCTTCTTACAAAACATCACCGGATTTATGGTCGGTAAGCAATACGAAGCAGGCGGTATAGCTAAGCATGGTGCAAAAATGGTCACCGCCGTTGCCACGGCACAAGTCCCCAAATTTACCGTGCTAATTGGTGGTAGTTTCGGCGCAGGTAACTATGGTATGTGTGGTCGTGCTTACGATCCACGCTTCTTATTTATGTGGCCAAATGCCCGTATTTCAGTGATGGGCGGTGAACAAGCGGCTGGCGTTTTAGCACAAGTTAAACGTGACCAAAAAGACAAACTCGGTGAACCGTGGAGCGAGCAAGAAGAAGCTGACTTTAAACAACCGATTATTGATACTTATGAGCATCAAGGCCACCCTTACTATGCTTCAGCTCGCTTATGGGATGATGGTATTATTGACCCTGCTGATACTCGTCAAATATTAGGTTTAGCCATTTCTGCTTCGTTGAATAAACCTATTGAGGATACCAAATTTGGTATCTTTAGAATGTAGGGCTGAACAAGATGACACCATTAAAAGAGATCAATACCGGTCAAGTATTATTTAACGTAGACCGTTACGGGGTAGCAACAGTTACCTTAAATAATCCTGACAAGCACAATGCTTTTGACGACAAAATTATCGCCCAATTAACGATGATATTTATCGAAATAGCCCAACGCGACGATATTCACCTGATGATACTCGCATCGACTGGCAAAAGTTTTTCTGCTGGGGCTGACTTAGCGTGGATGAAGCGCATGGCCAGTTACTCATATGAAGAAAACTTACGTGATGCTAACGCGCTTGCTCAGATGTTACATGCACTTAATTTTCTACCGCAAACCACTATTGCACAAATACAAGGTGCTGCTTTTGGCGGCGCAGTGGGTTTAGCCAGTTGTTGTGACATTGTTATCGCCAGCAATAAAGCCAGCTTTTGTCTCAGTGAAGTTAAATTAGGTTTAATTCCTGCGACCATCAGCCCTTATGTCGTCAATGCTATTGGCCAAAAAGCCAGTCGTCGATACTTTCAAACGGCAGAACGTTTCTTTGCAGACAAAGCGCAACAGTTAGGCTTAGTTGATGAGATTGTTTCGTTAGAAGCGTTAGAAAGCACCGTTATTGATATGGTGAGTACAATATTGAGCAACGGCCCGAAAGCCGTTCGTCAAGCAAAACAACTTGCTTTAGATGTCGCTTATCAAGAAATTAATCTTGAATTACTTAGCATGACCAGTGAACGCATCGCATCAATTCGCGTTTCTGCAGAAGGCCAAGAAGGCTTAACTGCTTTTTTTGAAAAACGACCAGCAAGCTGGCAAAAAGAACCGACGAGTGAAGGATAAAAACATGTCTCAACTAACAACTAAAACAGCTAAAATGTTTACTAAAATTCTTATTGCCAACCGTGGTGAAATCGCCTGTCGCGTAATTAAAACTGCTCGTAAAATGGGTATTTTAACCGTTGCCGTATATTCTGATGCTGATGCTGACTCGCTTCATGTCAACATGGCTGATGAAGCCATTTACCTTGGTCCATCGCCCTCTCGCGAAAGCTATTTATTATCAGAGAAAGTGATTGAAGCAGCAAAACGTACTGGCGCTCAAGCCATTCACCCTGGTTATGGTTTTCTCTCAGAAAATGCTGACTTTTGTCGTCGATGTAGCGATGAAAACATCGTTTTTATTGGTCCGCCCGTTGCGGCCATTGAAGCGATGGGGTCAAAGTCTGCCGCTAAAAACATTATGGAAAAAGCCAATGTTCCCTTAGTCCCTGGTTATCATGGTGATGATCAATCCGAAGCCATCATTAAAAAAGCGGCTGACGATATGGGCTATCCGGTATTGTTAAAAGCTACCGCCGGTGGTGGTGGTAAAGGCATGCGACAAGTGTGGAGCGAAGCTGAGTTTAGTGAAGGTTTTGCTGCCGCTAAACGTGAAGCAATGTCATCCTTTGGTGATGATAGAATGCTGGTTGAAAAGTATCTAACACAACCTCGCCATGTTGAAATTCAAGTATTTTGTGATAATCATCAACATGCCGTTTACTTATTTGAACGTGATTGTTCAGTGCAACGCCGTCATCAAAAAGTTATTGAAGAAGCGCCAGCCTTTAAAATGAGTGAAAAGCTACGTAAAGCGATGGGCGAATCTGCGATAAAATCTGCCCAGGCTATTGGTTATCAAGGCGCAGGCACGGTAGAATTTTTACTGGATGTTGACGGTTCATTCTACTTTATGGAAATGAACACTCGCTTACAAGTAGAGCACCCGGTGACTGAAATGATCAGTGGCCAAGATCTAGTCGAATGGCAATTAAGAGTTGCTGCTGGTGAAGTTTTACCAAAAACACAAGAACAGTTAGTCATTAATGGCCACTCTTTTGAAGCGCGAATTTACGCTGAAGACCCAAATAATGATTTTTTACCCGCAACGGGCACGCTAGATTTTTTACAACCGCCAGCAGAAAGCGCACATGTTCGTGTTGATACCGGTGTTCGTCAAGGTGATGAGGTGAGTGTATTTTACGATCCTATGATAGCCAAGCTAATTGTCTGGGATGAAAATCGTGAAAAAGCACTGCAACGCTTAACAAAAGCCTTGTCGGAATATCGTATTAAAGGTGTTACCACCAATATTGATTTTCTTTATAACTTAGCGACATCAAAACCGTTTATTAATGAAGAAATAGATACCAGCTTTATCGAGAAATACGACAGTGAAATATTTCATGATAACAAACAAGCGTTAGCCGACGAATTACCGATGGCAGCTTTGTATTTAGTGCTTTCACTGGCTGAACAAGCGAAACAAAAAGCAGCAACGACCAAAGATCCTTTTTCTCCTTGGAATAATACCTCGGCGTGGCGCTCTAACGAAGCGCATAATCACCGAGTAGTTCTTGCTCATAATGATATTGAATATCCAGTGACTGTTGAACAGAAACGTCAAGGTAATCGTAGTTACTATTTAATTTCAGTTGCAGGACGAACAGTTGATTGCCAAGGTCGAATTGCCGGTGACACACTCCATGTCAGTATTGATGGCTATCGCAGTCAAGCCACTATCGCCCACAACATTGACAGTTCAGGTGATCAAATTAGCTTATATCGTCAAAATGGCGTTTTTAACTTTATTCATATTAAACCTGATTGTGGTGACAACAATGCTGATGATAATCATGGCGGCCTATTAGCACCGATGAACGGTACTATGGTCAGCGTGTTAGTCAAAGCCGGCGATAGTGTGACTAAGGACCAACCCTTAATGATCATGGAAGCGATGAAAATGGAGCACACCATTCGAGCACCTGAAGACGGTACCATTGATACCTTATTCTACGCCGAAGGTGACATGGTTGATGGCGGCAGCGAATTACTTGCTTTTACGCCACAGGAATCATAATGAGCTCCCTTGCTAATAATACCTTACCTAAAAAAGTAAAAATCGTTGAGGTTGGCCCGCGTGATGGCCTACAAAATGAAAAACAACAAATCAGTGCCGAAGATAAAATTGCCTTAATTAATCTGCTCAGTGATGCCGGAGTCACTTACATTGAGAGTGGCAGCTTTGTTTCTCCGAAATGGGTGCCTCAAATGGCAACATCGGCTGATGTTTTCAATGGAATAGCACGTAAAAAAGGGGTCACTTACGCTGCCCTCACGCCAAATATGAAAGGTTTTGAAGCGGCTGTAGCGGTTAATGCCAGCGAAGTTGCCATTTTTGGCGCGGCCTCTGAAGCGTTTAGTCAAAAAAACATTAACTGTTCAATTGCTGAAAGCCTTGAGCGATTTGAACCGATAATGGCTGCAGCCAAAAAATTAAACATTCCGGTACGTGGCTATGTTTCTTGTGTTGTCGGTTGTCCTTACGAGGGTGAAGTATCACCAGAAAAAGTGGCTGAAGTGGCTGAAAAACTTTACCAAATGGGCTGTTATGAAATATCGCTTGGCGATACGGTTGGTGTAGGCACACCTGTTAATGTACAGAAGATGTTACAAGCGGTTAGTGCCCGTGTACCTAAGGCTAAACTAGCGGTTCATTTTCATGATACCTATGGTCAGGCGTTAACTAACATTTACACCGCTTTACAAAATGGTATTGCCGTTATTGATAGTGCCATTGCTGGATCGGGTGGTTGCCCTTATGCTAAGGGCGCTTCAGGTAATGTTGCCACTGAAGATGTGGTTTATTTACTCAATGGTTTAGGTATTAATAGCGGTATTAATTTAGATAAGTTAGTCCATGCCGGTTGGTTTATCAGTGATAAATTAGGTAAAACCCCGGCATCTAAAGTTTCTAATGCTTACCGTGCACAGTAATAAATATAATAATAAATGACGATGTATGATAAATACTCCATAGAAATAAATGTAATGAGGATTAAATAATGGCCGGATTTGACAAAGTAGTAGCAAGCTATGAAGAAGCGATGGCAGGACTTGAAGACGGCATGACCGTTATCTCGGGTGGCTTTGGTTTATGTGGTATCCCAGAAAACCTAATTAGTGAAATAAAGCGCAAAGGCACTAAAGCATTAACGATGGTTTCAAATAACTGTGGTGTCGATGATTTCGGTTTAGGTGTGTTACTGCAAGACCGTCAAATCAAAAAAATTGTTGCATCATATGTTGGTGAAAACGCTGAATTTGAACGCCAAATGATGAATGGCGAATTAGAAGTAGAACTCACACCACAAGGCACTTTAGCTGAAAAAATGCGAGCTGGTGGTGCTGGTATACCCGCTTTTTTTACGGCAACAGGTTATGGAACACCGGTAGCAGAAGGTAAAGAAGAGCGTGAAATAGACGGTAGAATGTATATCCTTGAGCCCGCAATTAAAGGCGACTTTGCCATTGTTAAAGCCTGGAAAGCCGACCGTTACGGTAATTTGGTTTTTAGAAAAACAGCACGTAACTTTAATCCTATGGCAGCAACGGCAGGAAAAATTACCGTCGTTGAAGTTGAAGAGATAGTTGAACCTGGCGAGCTAGACCCAGACCAAATCCATACACCAGGTATCTATGTTAATCGATTGATTTTAGGTACATTTGAAAAACGCATTGAACAACGAACTGTTCGTACTGCTCAGTCATAAATAATTCCGGAGACTAAACAATGGCTTTAACAAGAGAACAGCTAGCACAACGTGTAGCACAAGAATTACAAGACGGTTATTACGTTAACCTAGGTATAGGTATTCCAACGTTAGTCGCTAACTATATTCCTGCGGGAATAGAAGTGATGCTTCAATCTGAAAATGGTTTACTTGGCATGGGACAGTTTCCCACCGAAGACGAAATTGATGCAGATTTAATTAATGCCGGTAAACAAACGGTCACGATGGCAAAAGGTGCCTCTATCTTTGATAGTGCCGAGTCATTCGCAATGATACGTGGCGGACATGTCGACTTAACCGTACTAGGTGCCTTTGAGGTCGATGTAAACGGTAACATTGCTTCATATATGATTCCAGGCAAGCTGATTAAAGGTATGGGCGGTGCTATGGATTTAGTTGCGGGTGCTGACAATATTATTGTTACTATGACTCACGCTTCTAAACATGGTGTTTCAAAACTTTTATCTAACTGCACTTTACCGTTAACAGGTAAGGGTTGTATTAAAAGAGTACTAACTGATTTAGCCTTTATCGAAATTAAAGATGGCAAGTTTCATTTATTAGAGCGAGCGCCAGGGGTCAGTATTGAGGAAATAATAAAACTCACTGAAGGTGAATTAATTGTTCCTGAACATGTCCCTGAAATGAAATTTTAATAACCTAGCGGCATATTAATCATACGATTAAATAAAAAAAGAGCTTCAGCTCTTTTTTTTTACCCTATATTTTAACATTACATTAAAGTTCACTTAACGGTTCTAATAGTCAATCATTCGATTAAGCACATGTTCTATTTGAAAAAAAATTGATAAAAGTGTTTTCTTTATTAAATTTCTTTACGCGTGTCATTAGCGTATTACACATTTTTCTTGCATTTATAGGCTCAATTCGCAATACTAAAAGAGACAAAGAAAAGGCAAAACACGTGAAATCGTGTTACGCAAAACCACCGGTCTAAGGGATTTATGTTTTATATATAAATTCTATGACAGCGGAGTCACCTCGTTATACAAGGTACATCCCGTGGTTTTTTCCTTTACTAACTAAATTAATTACAAGGTTATTAAAATGAAAAAATTATTACTAGCTTCTACCATCACTATTTTAACATTAACGTCTGTTGTATCGGCGCCGAAAGCACAAGCTGCTGACATCGCTCAAAGCGTTTGCCAGTATGTAGCTGCAGACGACAAGAAACGCATGCGTTCGTTCTTAAAAACGAATAGATTAAAAATTCGCACTATCTTTCATGGTATTGAGTGTAATGGACAGAATCTGTTGGCGTTTGCATCGTCTAATGGTTCAGTTAAAACAGGTTCTTTGATGATTTCAAAGTTACCAAAGAAAGTTGTTTCTGAAAACTTAGCTATTTTGCAAACCGGATCGCAACCATTGATAGACGCAGCTAACGAACGCGTTAGCAGCTAAACTTATTTTTTAGTAGATGTTATTTGTTCAATCAAGTGTACTGTTTTACTAGATAATAATTCTATGTCATTTTAAAAAGCCTGCTTCTGCAGGCTTTTTTTTGCCTTAGTCATTTCAATCTATTTTTTGACTCGTTAAGCTAGCACCAGGTTAAAAAACTGATTACACTTAAGTTATACGAAGAAGACTGCGATATACATGTTGAATAAAAGAAGTTATAAAGACAGTAAGAATGCTTTAGTACTTACTGGCGGTGGCGCTCGAGCGGCTTATCAAGTAGGTGTGCTTTCTGCCATATCAAAATTTGTCCCTAGAAATCATGGCATCCCCTTTCCCATTATATGTGGCACCTCTGCTGGTGCTATAAATACCACAGCGCTAGCTTGTTATTCTTCATGCTTTCATTTGGGGGTAAAAAAATTAGAATGGGTTTGGAAGAATATTAATACCAGTCGAATATACCATAGTGATGGTATACGGGTTTTCTCACATTTGGCGAAAGGTATACTGGCAAGTTTCCAAGCAGATTATGCCAATAAAAGTGCCCGTAGTTTACTAAACAACGCGCCACTTCGTGACTTACTGAATATGGTGGTCGACTTTAAACGTATCGACACCAATATTTTACGTGGCTATTTATCTGCAGTTTCTATTACTGCATCAAGTTACAGTAATGGCGATTCAATTAGTTTTTATCAATCTGATGAGTCTATTTCTCCTTGGTTTCGCGCTAAACGTCGTGGTGAGCCTTGCCAAATTAATAGTGAGCACTTAATGGCTTCTGCCGCTATTCCCCTTGTGTTTCCTTCAATCAAAATTCGCCAAGAGCATTATGGTGATGGGTCTATACATCAACTTTCACCGTTAAGCCCTGCGATACACTTAGGTGGAGAAAATTTGTTTATTGTTGGTGTTGATCAACCTAAAGCACCACTTCATAGTAAAGTGAATAATCCTCATCCTCCGACAACCTCTACTGTTGCCGGTCATTTACTTGATACTATTTTCTCAGATACATTACACAGCGATATTGAACGTCTAGAACGAATTAATGAAACAATAAAACTTATACCACCAGAACTTAGAAAAGAAAAAGATGGTTTAAAACCGATATCATCATTTCTCCTTAATCCCAGTCATGACTTTAATGCCATGGCCGTAGAGTATTTTTCAGACCTACCACTATCGATACGTTTATTATTACGCAGCGTAGGTATCTCTAATGACTCTGAATCAAGTATTGTTAGTTATTTATTATTTGAAAAAAATTATTGTCGGCAGTTAATTAAACTGGGATTTGAAGATGCTATGGAGCAAGAGACTGCGATTAGAAAATTTTTATCTCTTGAATAGCGATCCATTGCTAAAGTAATAAAGTAAACGCCTTGTTGAACAAGGCGTTTATTGGCTTAGTACACTGCGGACAACCAAGAAAAAATTCCCCCTCTCTTGGATGAAATGTCCTGCTCGTTATACTCATCTAGACCTAACAACACTGCGGACAACCAAGAAATAAGTTACCCCTCTCTTGGATAAAATGTCCTGCTCGTTATACTAATCTAGACCTAACAACACTGCGGACATCCAAGAAAAAGTTACCCTCTCTTGGATGAAATGTCCTGCTCGTTATACTCATCTAGACCTAACAACACTGCGGCAATCAAGAAAAAACTCCCCCCTCTCTTGGATGAAATGTCCTGCTCGTTATACTCATCTAGACCTAACAACACTGCGGACAGTCAAAGGAAAAGCTAAACCCCCTTTTGAACAAAGCGCTCTGCTCGTTCTACTCGTCGAGGCTTGCCGCGTACAATCAGGGTATCCTGAGCTTGAAGAATAGTGGCTTCATCGGGTTGCTCTGATTCAATATTGTTACGGCGAAGCGCAACCACCGTGACCCGTTTTGCCGATAAATTCAGTGACGCTATAGAATGCCCATTAGCATAAGAGTTTTCCGTTAATATAATCCCATTAGCGAATTCAATGCGATCCATAGCTTCAGGACTCATGTCAGTATGCTCCCCCTGAAAAAACCCATGCAAATGGCTGTAGTGGTCTTTACGTTCTTTTTGTACACGGCGAATTATACGAGAGAAAGGCACTCCGGTTAAAGATAACACTTGAGAGACCAGCATTAAGCTGCCCTCTAAACTCTCTGGTACCACTTGATTAGCACCCGCTTCTTGCAATGCTTGTAGTTGATCGTCATTTCGAGTGCGGACAAGGATAGGAACATCGGGTGATAATGATCTGACTTTTTGAATAACCTCAAGTGATTGTTTGTCTTCACCAAAAGCAATAACAACAAGCTTAGCTTGCGATAAGTGAGCCGCCTGTAGTAATTCAGTTTGTCTTGATGAGCCAAAAAGCACATTTTCTCCTGCTTCACGCGCTTTTGTTGCCCTAAGTGGGTCAATATCGATAGCAACAAACTTAATCGATTCTTGCTTTAAAAAGCGACTCACCGTTTGGCCAATTCGACCAAAACCACAAATAATGACATGGTCACTTAACTCTGTTTGCTCGGGAAGTTCAGCTAAATGATCGGTATCTATGGGCTTTTCGTTACTCAACATCAACGACCAACGACGAGCATTGTTAATCATATAAGGTGTTATCGCCATACTCAATACACCTGCGCCTAACAAGATAGAAGCCGTTTCAACCGGTAACAATTTAACCTGATTGGCTAAAGCAATAAGCACAAAGCCAAATTCACCCATCTGTGCCAACATAATACCTGCAGCCCAAGCATCTTTAGCCGCTTCCCCGGCACGTTTTGCTAAAAAGGCGATAATGAGTATTTTAACCACCATAAAGCTGACCATAACGCCGATAATAACCAATGGTGAGGAATAAACGATGCCGATGTCGAGTTTCATACCGACCGTTACAAAAAATAAACCTAGCAAGATATCACGATAAGGCCGAATATCGGCTTCAAGCTGATACTTGTACTGGCTTTCACCTAACATCATACCTGCGAGAAAAGCCCCTAAAGCCATAGATAAGCCAAACCATTGCGTCAATGATGATGCGACTAAGGTAACTAATAAGGTTGTTAAAACAAATAATTCATCGGTTCTAACTTGCGCCACTAAATTAAATAAACGTGGCAGCAACCATTTACCGGCAAACATTAACAAGGTAACGACAAAGACGCCTTTAACTAGAGCAATCAGTAGCTCAACAACCATTGAACTATCAGACTCCTGGGCAAACATCGGGATGATAATTAATAAGGGAACAACGGCTACATCCTGAAAAAGTAAGATAGCAACAGAGAGCTGCCCAGACTTTCTTTTCATTGCGCCCGTTTCACTCAATTGCCGAATAACGATGGCTGTTGAAGAAAGCGCTATAATACCACCAATAATCAAAGCACTAGCAAATGTCTGACCAAACAACAAAGCAATGCCCATAAAAAAAGCTAGCGAAATACCTACTTGAAGACTACCGACCGCTAAGACCAGATGGCGCATGGCGATTAATTTAGGTAATGAAAATTCTAAGCCTAGGGTAAAAAGTAAAAAGACGATACCTAACTCAGCAAAGTGATCGTAATCCACTTGGTCTTGAACCAAAGATAAACCATGATCACCAACCAGCATACCTGCCACTAAGTAGGCTAAAATTGCCGGTAAGTGTAAACGGCGAAATAACCAAACAATAAGTACAGCACTTGATAGAATAGCTAAGAGTTCAAAATGACCTGTCACAAAAAATCCTTATTATATCATTCGCATCGGTATTAAATTTATAAAAATAGAGTGAGCACTACTGAGTCTAAAGCAATTATCGGTAGTTTGACAGCGGCAACTCCTTGCCATTAATGAATTGTCAAAAATTCGTCAAAGATTTTATTAATATAAACTCATTTAATATCAATACTATAAAAACAACCACTTTAAAATAAATTTAGGTATAAAAATTGCTTAATAATATCTGATAAAATAATCAGGTGATGATATGCAGACATTAAATTTAGTAGATAATCAGGCTTTTCAATATAACGCTTTTAAAGTGTTTGATAGTCCTGACCATGAAAAATCTAATAGAAAATTAGCGTTAATGGAACAACTCCAAACATCGCTAGAGCTTGATCGTTTACTCAATATTTTTGCAATGGAAGCAGCTAAGTATGTCGATTTTTCAGGTCTATATTTCAAGAAAGGTGATATGACCGCTTCGATTAGAGGGAGTAGACAAGGTAAAAATGAACGTAGTTTTGAATTAAAACTAAACCAAAAGTTTGTTGGTATTTTGACCTACGCCATTAATTCACCAATAAGCATTACTAATTATAAGATACTTAACGAGTTACACCAGTATTTAATTCACCCATTAAATAATGCTTTACAGTATCAGGAAGCTTTGCTGTTAGCGATGCAAGATGGATTAACCTCTTTAAATAACCGTCGATGTTTTGATGAGCAGTTAAAGCGTGCTATGCACCATGCAAACCGCCAAAATAGTAAAGTCGGTTTAATCGTCTGCGACCTCGATAAGTTTAAATTAATTAACGACAGTCATGGCCACAATTTAGGTGATGATGTCTTGATTCAGTTTTCTTTGGCGCTTAAAGAAAGTGTCCGAGATTCTGATAGTTTATTTCGATTTGGTGGTGATGAGTTTTCAATCATTGTTGAAAATGCCACGCTAGATTCTCTACTCGTTATTGAACAGCGGATATACAGCGCAATGACTCGTGATCCTTTATTATCAAAACATCAAGTCAGTTGTAGTTTAGGGCATACTTTTATGGACAGGATGGATACGCAAGCAAGTTTTTTTAAACGCGCCGACAAAGCGCTATATCAAAGAAAAATATTTAAAGACCGTAAGCTAAGTTTAGTCTAGTGAGGTTAACTTAGCTTAATTTTTCGTCTTCTGCAAAATAGCGAAGCGCTAATTTTTGTTGCTCTGGCGTTCTGCCAATAAGCAGGCGGCAAAACCTTACCGCTTTGCCAAATTTGTCAATGCCAACAATTGATAGTGCTTTCTTAAAGTTTTCAGCCGACAAGTCATAGGTTTCTATAAAGTGCTCAATAGCAAGATCAACACTTGGATAAGTTACCCCATCAAAAGTAAACTCGGTGCCAATATAATCAACATCGAGTTCGACGCCCTCAAGCGACAATAACCAGCCTTGATAATTTAAGCGTTGTTTGGCTATTTCATACATCATCCAAGCACTTTTTTGAAAGCCAACAAAATTTCCGCTTTCAAACTCACTATCGGCAAGCTCTTCTTTCGTCCAATTGATACCTATCGCTAAATCTTTTTGATAGGTTTGTGCTAAAAAGTGCTTAACATTATTGGCAACAGCCCAAATAGAATGCTGCTTTGCCTTTCTCGCTAAAGAAGTACATTCACGACAACTAGGTACAGATAATGGCGGATGTGAGCAATCAAAAACTAGAAAATATTGATGCGGAAAGCCAAATGTTAATTCAGATGGCTCGCCACAAAACCAGCACTGGTGGCGTTGTTCAAAGGGTATATCAACTAAGGTGTGTGCCATAAGTACTGTTCAACAATAAATTATCTACGTTTGCCGGTAGGCGCTGGTTTGGCTTTTTTGGCCACTTTTGCACGTCGTTTAGCCGCAGGCGTACTGTCTGCCTTTTTACGAGCTATTAATTGGTTTTTCTCTTGTGTCGCTTTGTAACGGCTTTTCTTTAGAGGTTTATCCTCTTTTTCAGCATATTGTGCTGGTAAAGCACGTTCTAGTTCATAGCCAGGGACAATTGTTCGTTCAAAAGTTCGACCAATTAATGCTTCGATATTTTCTAAAAACTGTTCATCTTTAGGGCTAACTAGTGAAATTGCCGTACCAGACTTTCCTGCTCGGCCTGTACGTCCAATACGGTGCACATAATCTTCAGCAAGATAAGGCAAGTGAAAGTTAACAACGTAAGGTAAATCAGGAATATCTAATCCTCGGGCTGCAACATCGGTAGCGACAAGCACGCGAACTTTTCCTTCCGTAAATTGTTCAAGGGCTTTGTTTCTTGCGCCTTGTGTTTTATCACCATGACACAACGCCGACTTAATTCCGTCAAGCTTAAGTTCTTTGGCGAGTATATTTGCACTTTCTTTGGTACCTGCAAAAACAAGTACTTGCTGCCAATTATTAATACCAATCAATTCTGATAACAATTCACATTTACGTGTTTCTGATACCCAATAAACTGATTGTTTAACCTTGCCTGATGTTGAGTTTTGGCGTGAAACTTCTAAGGTTTTTGGCGTATGCAAGACTTGTTTAGCTAACGTTTTCACTTTATTTGAAAATGTTGCTGAAAACATCAATGTTTGATGTTTTTGCTTAATAACACTGATTAATTGCTGAATGTCATTTAAAAAACCCATATCTAGCATACGATCAGCTTCATCTAAAACAAGAAATTTAACTTGTGATAAATCTACATTTCTCGCCACTACATGCTCAAGTAGACGCCCAGGTGTAGCAACAAGTACATCAACACCTTGCTTTAACATTCTAGTTTGTGGTGGCATATTTACACCGCCATAAACAGCACCGCAGCTTAATGGTAAAAATTCACTATAGCTTTCGATATTACGGGCAACTTGTTGAGTAAGCTCACGCGTTGGCGTTAAAATAAGTGCGCGAATGGTTTTTGATGAATTATTATCACTTGGAATTTTAGCTAAAGCCTCTAGTATAGGTAAACTAAAAGCGGCTGTTTTACCGGTACCTGTTTGCGCACTTGCCAGTAGATCAACCCCAGACCGAATAAGCGGTATAGCTTGCTGCTGAACAGGCGTCAACGTTTTATAACCACAGGCTTTAACTGCCTTTAATAGTTCAGCCGACAACCCTATTGCATCAACACTCATATATCACCACTTATCAAAAAAAAACGAAACCCAAAATTAAGGCGCGCATTCTAGCATAGTTTAAAGATTATTCATCAGACTATTTTTGCCAGATCCCTTTTGTCAAATTAAAACGATTATGCTCGCTTTCACTTGGCTTATAGCTCGGCAATTTTCCTTGGTTATGTTGCTGATGATAGTCTTGAGTAATACTCACCACAACTTTAGACAAGAGTAATAAAGCCGTGACATTAACAACCGTCATAAGCCCTGTAGATAAATCAGCTAAAGCAATAACTTGAGGTAAACTCGCTACTGAACCAAAAATCAACATCGCCAAAAATCCACAACGTAAAAACCAATGTCCAAGTGGATTATCCATATTTAAATACTTTAAATTATTTTCAGCATAAGCAAAGTTGGCAACAATTGAGGTGAAACCAAACAGTAAAATAGCGATAGTAATAAAATCGCTACCCCATGCGCCCACTTGATAAGCTAACGCTTGCTGAGTTAATTGTATCCCTTGTGCATCGCTACCTGTTTCTTTGAATAATAAAATAAGAAAAGCGGTACAAGAACAAATAACAATAGTGTCAAAAAACACAGCAAGCATTTGTATATAACCTTGTGAAACAGGATGAGGAGGATAAGGTACTGCGGCGGCAGCGGCATTGGGTGAGCTCCCCATCCCCGCTTCATTAGAATAGAGTCCACGTTTTATGCCTTGGACTATTGCCGCACCAACTAAGCCGCTGCCCGCTTCTTTTAAACCAAAAGCAGAAGCAAATATATCGCTAATAATGGCAGGGATTTTTTCAATATTTAAAAAGATAACCGCTAGACAGACTAATAAATAAGCGAGCCCCATAAAAGGTACCGTTATTTCTGCAAAACGAGCGATATTTTTCAAACCACCAAAAACAATACAGGCCGTTGCTATAGTAATGACAATCCCGGTAAATAACGGGTTAATACCAAAAGAGCCATCAAAAGCACTGGTAATTGAATGGGCTTGAACTGAGCTAAAAACAAAACCATATCCGAAAAATAAACACAGCGAAAAAGTCACCGCAAGTTTTCTACTTTTTAAGCCTTTGCTCATATAATAAGCAGGACCACCACGAAAGTTTCCGTTGGCGTCTTTTTCTTTATAGAGTTGGCCTAATGCACTTTCAGCAAAGGCAGTTGCCATACCAACAAGAGCAATAAGCCACATCCAAAAAACAGCACCAGCGCCACCTAAGGTAATAGCGACAGCTACCCCCATCAAATTTCCGGTGCCGACACGGGCGGCAAGCGAAGTACATAATGCTTGAAAAGAAGAGATGCCTTGGCTGTCTGTTTTGCGACTTAATTTAAGTAACGTAAACATGTGAGTAAAGTGGGTTATTTGCAGGCACTTTAATCGCCAAGTAAACCAAATACCACAACCGGTCAGTAAATAGATAAGGACACTGCCCCATAAATAACCATTGATTGTACCTATCCATTGTTCTATCAAAATATCTTTCTCACCTTTTTAGATTATTACTAATTATCATAACAAACAAAGTACTACCAGCGTTAGACCCTATTAGTGTTAAGAAAAAAAATAGTACTAAGCAAAAAAAACCAGTGAACGATCACTGGTTTTTATTACTCAATGTAAAGTTAATTACAGCGCTTTAAATATTTTTTCAACAGAGTCTTTAGCATCACCAAATAACATCTGAGTATTTTCTTTAAAGAATAATGGGTTTTGAACCCCAGCATAACCGGTACTCATTGAACGTTTAAAGACAATGACTTGTTTGGCATTCCATACTTCTAGCACTGGCATACCGGCAATAGGGCTGGTTGGATCTTCTGCAGCTGCAGGATTTACCGTGTCATTTGCCCCAATCACCAAAACAACATCGGTTTTAGGGAAGTCATCGTTAATTTCATCCATACTAAAAACAATATCATATGGAACTTTTGCTTCTGCTAATAAAACATTCATATGTCCAGGCAAGCGCCCTGCAACCGGATGAATAGCAAAACGCACATCGATCCCTTTCGCCTTTAACGCTTGAGTCATTTCATAAACAGGATATTGAGCTTGCGCTACAGCCATACCATAACCTGGCGTAATAATAACGGATTTAGCTCCGCGCAACAGATCAGCAACAGCCTCGGCATTTATTTCAATGTGATCGCCATAATCAGTATCGTTATCAATAACAACATCGGTACCAAAACCTCCAGCAATAACACTAATAAAAGAACGATTCATCGCCTTACACATAATGTATGACAGTATTGCCCCTGATGACCCCACCAAAGCGCCGGTTACAATTAACAAATCGTTGTTAAGCATAAAACCTGCGGCTGCGGCTGCCCATCCAGAATATGAATTGAGCATAGAGACAACAACAGGCATATCAGCACCGCCAATTGAAGCAACTAAATGCCAACCAAAGACAAGTGCAATAAAGGTCATCATGTACAATGGATTAATAGCGCCATCACTTTGAACAAAGCTAATAAGTAAAACTAAAGTAACAATACCTGCTACTAAATTTAATTTATGGCGATGTGGTAACATCAATGCTGAAGAGCTAATAACACCGCGTAATTTAGCAAAAGCGACAATTGAACCGGTAAAGGTTATCGCGCCAATAAAAACACCTAAGAATACTTCAACTAAATGAATGTTGGTCTCCATTTGTTGGGTATCGGTTAGGTTTAACGCTAAAGAGTGGTCCATTTCAAAATAACTGTTAAAGCCAACAAGTACCGCAGCTAGGCCAACAAAACTATGTAAAATAGCGACCAGCTCTGGCATCTGCGTCATTTCAACTTTTTTGGCTAAATGTAAACCAATAAAAGCGCCAACTGACATGGTAATAAATATCACTAAAACATTATCGACACGTGGGTCGGCAATGGTTGCGATTAAAGCAACGGCCATACCCGTGATGCCATACCAATTACCTGTTTCAGCCGTTTCTTGCTTACTTAACCCTGAAAGACTAAAAATAAATAATAATGCAGCAACAATATAAGCTGCGCTAATTAACCCTTGAGAAAATTCCATCAATGCGCCCCTTATCTTCTAAACATTTTTAACATACGTTTGGTCACTACAAAGCCACCAACAATATTTATTGTGGCAATGAGCACCGCAATCCCCGCAAGTATTTGTATCAATATATTGTCTTGCCCTATTTGTAACAAAGCGCCAACAATAATAATGCCCGAAATGGCATTAGTAACACTCATTAAAGGCGTATGCAGCGAATGACTGACATTCCACACCACGTTGTAACCAATAACACAAGAAAGCACAAAAACAGTGAAATGAGAGAGAAAATCCGCGGGAGCAACACTGGCCACCCAAGCAAACAATAACGCGCCTATTGCCATAAACAGATGCTTTTTAGTTTGTGATGCGGGTTCTTCTTTCACATCGACTGCTTTAATTTTTACTGGAGCAGGTTTAGTGGGTGCCGCACTGACTTGAATTGGTGGTGGCGGAAAGGTAATTTCATCATGATGAACGACGGTCATATTTCGAACCACTTGATCTTCAAAATCAACCGTAATGGTACCGTCTTTATTTGGACACACTAATTTAGTTAAATTAACCAAATTATTTGAATAGAGCTGTGATGCTTGATTGGGTAAACGAGAAACTAAATCTGTGTAACCAATAATTTTAACACCACCAACATTAGAAACTTTACCCGGAACGGTTAAGGCACAATTACCACCACCAGCGGCCGCTAAATCAACAATAATTGAACCGGCTTTCATTGAATGAACCATGGCTTCTGTAATTAACTTAGGCGCTGGTTTGCCAGGGATCATCGCTGTGGTAATAATAATATCAACATCTTTGGCTTGTTCTGCAAAGAGTGCCATTTCAGCATCAATGAATGCTTTACTCATTTCTTTTGCATAACCATCGCCTGATCCCGTATCTTCGGGTTCTTCGTAGTCAAGCTCAAGAAACTCTGCGCCCATACTTTCAATTTGTTCCTTTACTTCGGGGCGCGTATCAAAAGCGCGAACCACAGCGCCTAAACTTCCAGCGGTACCAATAGCAGCAAGACCTGCAACACCCGCACCAATGATCATTACTTTTGCAGGAGGCATTTTACCCGCAGCTGTAATTTGTCCTGTTAAGAAGCGTCCAAAAAGATGGGTTGCTTCAATAACAGCGCGATAGCCGGCAATATTTGCCATTGAACTTAGTGCATCCATTGACTGAGAGCGAGTCATACGTGGCACCATTTCCATGGCAAAGGTCGTAATTGATTTTTCGCGTAAGGCTTCAAGTAACTCTGGACTTTGCGCTGGTGCAATAAAACTGACTAAATGTGCGCCATCTTTCATTTGTGCAACTTCATCAAGTGAAGGTGCATTTACTTTAAAAATAATATCTGACTGCCAGCATATTTTTTTAGTGACTAATGAAGCTTCTGCGTCGGCAAACTCTTCATCAGTAAAACTGGCTTTTGTGCCAGCTCCTTTTTGTACTTGGACACTAAAGCCAAGCTTAAGTAGAGCAACTACCGAGCTTGGCGATGCTGCTACTCGGTTTTCCCCTGTTAGTGTTTCTTTAGGTATTCCAATATTCATAAGCCACCTTTTTTAAAAGATCGCAACTTCAACGTAAATTAAGATAAAGCTGCAACATATTACTTTTCTTATGGGTTTTATAATTAATGTTTTACCATCAATTGAATGAATTTCATACACCTAAAAATAATAATGGCTATTTTCATGATAAATATAGCCAGCTCCCCCCAGAACTAATTTTTTATCAGTCAAGGGGAAGTTCGCAGAGGAGAATAAGGTAAACTACGGAATAATTAATTTAACATCGCCAAATTTTGCTTAGCAACTTGCTCTTTTTCAACATACTGAAACCATTGTTTAGCTGTTTTAGCCGAACTTTTAATTTTTTTTGCTTGTTCAAAGGCAGATAAAGATTCGCCAAATTTTTGCAGATTAAATTCCGCCATACCTTTTGCTAAATACATATTACCCAGACTAACTTCTGAAGCTAAGTCACCACGACTTAGTGCTTCATTAGCTGAATTAATAGCAAATTGCCATTTTTCTAAGTTTAAATAAGCTTGTGCTAAAGCAGCATCAAACTTACCTGTTTCAGAAATTTCTGCTGCTTTAATTAATACCGGAATTGATTTTTCATCATCTTTTGCCGCTATGTATGCATTAGCCAGCATCTCTAAATATTTTTCTTGGGCGATAACTTGACCACTGTCTATTGCTTCAGCGAGTAAGTTTGCCGCTTTAATTGGCACGTTATGAAAGCGATACAGCTGCACTAAGGTGATAATGTCAGTTGACTGAGTCACATAGCCCGCTTGCCAAGCGCTTTCCATCACCGCAAGCTGCTTATCTTCTTGGCCAATTTCACCATACATTGCTGAAAGCTGTAACCAATATTTAGGTTTATTGTAATAACGAACCAGATTTTCTATCACAGCGGTTACTTCAATTGGCTGCTTTAATTCAAAGTAATTTGCACGTTGTAAAATCAACCAATTTTCTTTAGGAGTTTCATTGGCCACGATACTTTGTTCAATAGCCTGTGAAACATAGTGCAGAGACTGCTGATATTGTTTATTTTGATAATAAACTTGGGCAAATAAGACTTGTTGAGTATCGGTAATTGCTTTGTCGTTAGTTGCTTGCCACAAAACTAAAAATTTTAAAGATTGTGGAAAATTTTGCATTTGCATTGATAATTGCGCTAAAGAGTAAAGTGTCGACAGCCTTAATGTTTCAGGGATCGCCTTTTCATCGATAACTTTTTCAAAGCTATCAATGGCTGAAGCGATATCGTCATTACCGTAATACATAAAGCCATAAAAATTCCATAACATCGCACGTTCGTAACTGTTTAAACTATCAATGCGGTCTTGCACTTCATCAAGTACATCAAAGCCTTCTAAACCGTTACCCTCATCAGCAAGTTTTTGTGCTCTTGCCAATTGCGTATAAACACGGTTACGCATCGCCGGTACTTTCACTGAGGTTGTTTCTTTACCCAACTGTGCTGATGATTGCGCATTTGCAATACTGCCACCAATATTTTGGTTAAGTATTACCGGAGCGCTAAAGAGTAACGCGATTGAAAGGCAAGATAGCGCTTTTCTTTTTAATGTTGTCATTTTAGTCATCCTCGACTCCTTAACCTTCTATTTGGAAAGAAATTTTATTCTGCACGCCAGTAACTTCCATAGCGACACCATCAACTACCCGTGGTTTGTACTTAAATTTTAATGCTGCCGCCATTGCCGCTTGATCAAAAATACCCTCAGGTTTAGCTTCAACAACTATAGCGTCTCGCACTGAACCATTTTTAGTGACAATAAATTCAACAATAACATACCCTTCAATGCCACGAGATTGAGCACGACGTGGGTAAATAGGTGAGACTTTCACTATGGGCAAATAATCGCCATCACCGCCACTTAAACTTAAGCCCCCGGCTAAACTTAAATCGGTTTGAATATCAGCACCAAACCCGCTAGCAGTGCTTAATGCATTGGGATTAGCTTGCTGCATTTGTGGTTGCTGCATTTGCGGTGGAGGTGCTTTAGGTGCTGGTGGTTTTTGCGGTTTACGTTCTTTTTTTGTAAGTTGCTGCTCTTTTTTCAATCTAATAAAATCGAGCACATTACCGCGAGGCGCTTCAGTTAAGGCATTATTACCACCAGAAATAAGCGCTTGCATCCCCCATAAAAGAAAGAAAGTCATCACCACAGCAAGTAATAAACCTATACTGTAACGGGCAGGAGTGTTCATCACTGTTGCCATGACTTAGCCCTCTTGAGCAGCAATTGAAACATCAAAAACACCCGCTGAACGAGCAGCGTCCATCACTTTAATTAACGTATCAGTTGTCGATGCTTTATCGGCTTGAATAACAACAGTACCCTGAGGGTTTTCTGCCTTTAAGCGCTCAATATTCGCCTGTACGGCTCGAATATCAATACGACGCTTATTGATCCAAATATCGCCTTTATCACTAATTGCCACTAAGATATTGGCTCGTTCCTTTTTAACGGCAGTAGCCGCTTCTGGTCGATTCACTTCAATACCCGCTTCTTTAACAAACGAGGCGGTAACAATAAAAAATATCAATAAAATGAAGACCACGTCCAACATAGGCGTCATGTTAATTTCTTCGGCTTCTTCTTGTTCTTGTAAAATATTTGATAGTTGAGAACGCATAGCGTTACTCCTTAATTAAACTGCTAATTATTGGTGAGCCATCGGAAGACTGTCTTCCATTTGCTCAGTTCTACGTTTCGTTTTACGCTGTAACCATGTCACCATAAATACACCAGACAAAGAGCCGACCATGCCAGCCATTGTTGGAATAGTCGCGCGCGAAACGCCTGAAGCCATTGACCGTGCATTACCACTGCCCGAAATTGCCATAACGTCAAACACTTCAATCATACCGGTTACCGTGCCCATCAAACCAAGCAGTGGACACAAGACAACTAAACATTGAATTAAGGTAACGTTAGTTTTAAGCATTTCAGTGGCTCTTGATATATGAGCAATTCTTATATGCTGGGCATTCCACGAATGTCGTTCTGGGCGTTTAAACCAACTTTTAATGATGTTTTCTTTCACCGTTTTATAACTGTGCAAGTAAAAAAATAATCGTTCAAAAATAAGTAACCACATTAAACAAATAACCGCGGCGATAACGCTTAACACTAGCCCCCCCGTATCCAAAAATTCTTGGATACGATTCATCATTTCGATGAAGAGGATCATGGTTTATGCTCCTTGCTTTGATGTCAGCGGTTTTTCAGAGCTTTCTGAGCGTTCAGCTAAAATCCCTGCACTTTGTTGTTGTAAAATATTAATAATACCGCGACTTCGGGTGTTGAGCAGTGTAGAAATAAAGACCATGGGAATAGCAACAACTAAGCCCAGTACCGTTGTTACTAACGCTTGAGAAATACCACCTGCCATTAGTTTAGGGTCACCTGTGCCAAATAAGGTAATCGCTTGAAAGGTATTGATCATCCCTGTAACTGTGCCTAACAAACCAATTAAAGGCGCAACTACTGAAATGATTTTGATGAAAGTGAGCCTAGTTGTTAATACAGGGACTTCTTTTAAAATACTTTCAGAGAGCTTTAACTCTAAGGTTTCAACGTTATCAAGGGGATTTTTATCTTGGACTAACATAACCCGACCCAGTGGATTGTCATTTGATGCTTGATCGCTCTTTAATTGACGATTGACTTTACTGCCAATGAAAAAGAGTGTGATAAAACGTTCAATCGCAATCAGTAAACCAATGAGACCAATCGCTAAAATAACATAACCAACCGCACCACCTTGTTCAACGCGTTCTTGTAAGTCAGGTGCTTGTACTAATAATCCTAGGATTGAACCACCTGTTGGGTCTAAAGCAAAAGGAACGACTTGATTAGTGCTTGAAGTGAGTGCATTAGCACTTGATAAATAACGACTCGATGGTTGTCTCATTAATTGTGCAACAGAAGCTGTTTCATCAATATATTCAAGATACTTTCCTTGTGAAACTAGATTAAAACCACCAACACGCACCACATCTGCTTGGCTTTTCTCACCGTTTGCTAACACAATTTCTCGGCTAAATTTATGTACTTTTCCACTTTGTGTCATTTCACGTTGTAATTCAAACCACAAACGTTCAATTTCTTCAATCGAGGCTAATTTTGATGAGGAGCCCATACTTTGCGCAAACTCATCAAGAAACTGACCTCGACCAGGAATTTGTGCCGAAATAACAGAAGTTTGAAATTTACTGCGCGTATCACCAGCGACTTGTTGTAATACACCAAACAATTCTTTTAATTCACCCATACGCTTATTGAGCGCATCGGTATTATTACCTAAGGTTACATCGTTATCTTGAAAGTTTTTTTCAAGTTGTGTACTTAAGTTAATCGCTTGATCTCGCTGCTGTCTTGCTTGGTTTAATAATTGGGTTTGTTGGCTTTTTTTCGCATTGAACTCTGCTTCTCTATCTTGATTTTGCTTACTTTGTGCAATTTTTCCTTGCGCTAATTGTGACAGTAAGTCATCTAAACTCGTTGCTTGTTGCGCGATGGCATTGCCACTGAATACTGAAACAGCTGACAAAGTTATTGCCGATATTAATAGAAGTAATTTTTTCATGGGTTATTCCTTATTCGGCCGAGTTTTGCGTTACGGGGACAATAATTAAATCGGGGGCAAGTTGTTTACGAGCAATGCGTAAACCTTTATTAATATCTAAACGATATTGCGCTGAAAGAGGCTGCCATGATTTAGAAGCGTTATCCCACAAACCTAACTTTTGACCATCACGTGTTTGATACACTAGACTTACGCGGCCAATTCTGAGGAAATCAACATTTTGCTCACTACCGTCAATATCAATTAAGCCAGAATACGCCTCTATTGTTCGACCATAATCAACTTCAATTTGATAAGCGGCGAGTACTCGGCGAAACTTTTCAGAAATAGCAACATCAGCGCGTTCCATCATACTGTGTAAATCAGCAATACGTTTATTACGCTCGGTTGTTAAAAATTGCACATCCAAGGTAATAAAGTTTGCTAAGGTTTCAATCATACGCGCCATTAACGGTGAAACTTGTCGTTCTATAATACTCACTTGTTCCATTGACACGGCTATTTGGTCAAGCTCTTTCAATTGGTTCGCCACTTGGGTTTTCATTTGCTGGTTATAAACAGTTAAGCCATCAATTTCCTTGTTAATGGTTTTAAAATGTTGTGACTTCGTTTGTATTTGCTCGTTAATAGCATTAACGCGCTGTTGAGACTGACTGGCCGATTGGTTGATTTCTTTACCAGCATCAACGACTTGGCTGAGCTGTTTATCATTATCCGCTAGTGTGGGTGTTGCATCGCTAATTAAGCTAGTTGTGCTTAAGCTCAGTAATAAACAAGCTTGTGCAATTTTCGAAAGAGTCATAAAAACCTTTTGCCTTTGTTTGAGCTAATCAGATCTTATTTGATTACCCCTAAAATTAATGTCGATAATATTAATGGCTAAATATGACAATTAAGTTTCAGGAATATTGCCGATTTATTAAATGACAAGGTTGTGACATTTTTCTTACTGTGGAAATTCAGATTGATATTAATAATTTATCTTGAGGGAATGCGGAGGAGTCATTAAAATTAAAATCGTGTCAATAAATCAGAATTTTATCATTGCACACGATGCTTGAGTTAATGACTGCTTCAAGATAATAGCTGGCGTTGGTACTTGTCATTTAAACGACAACCTTGCGCGAGCAGCGGACGATTAAGCAGGCAAGCGTACGGTTATTATTACCTCAACTGGGGTCATTAACTCTTGTTGGTTAAAGTTGATTCGATTCAGGTTTTGCATCGCTATTTTGTCGCACTTCAACCTTGATACTAAGTAATTGTTACTTTAAAAATTACTCTACATTATCTTTAGCATCGACAATAGCTTGAATAAGATAGTTTGGCTGATTCGTTCCTAACCTAATAAATGAACCTCCCTTTAGTTCAATTTCTATACCTAAAAGCCCCGAAACATTATAAATCCAACCAGTTCCAAATGAGTGTATACCGAATCCCATCCATATTGGATTTTTCACATTATTGCAGTTCGCAATCTCTTCCAGTGCTATTTGTTTTTTAAATACTCCCGGACCAAAATACCAACTGACTTCACTTTCATTAACTTCAATTGTCATAGAGCTAAATATAATAGCAACTATAGTTAGCACACCGAAAATAATCCCTAGAGCTTCCGATGGTAAAAATTTATACCCATCATTTATTCCTAGTATTGCAGCCGCTAAAATAAATATAGCGGTGAATGTAACAATTCCCCATTGCTTGTGCTTATATGCTTGGTAACACCCATCACGCCAGACAAGAGTAGCGGCATCTACTTCAAAAACAGATGCTAGTGACATGATTGTTTCGGATGAACAACTTCCGCGAGACTCCAACCTTTGAATAGTCCTTAAGCCAAGCCCACTTACTTTTGATAAATGCTCTTGCGACCAGAGTCTTTCCGTTCTGTATTTTCTAATAAGTGATGATTTTACTTTCATATCCATAATTCATAACCTCAGTTAAATAGAGGAATGAAACTACCCTAATATTATCAATTTCTGTTACGCCACTTCACCGTCAATACCCCGCCTACTTCACTATCTAACTGATAATTAGTAATAATCGAATATTGAGTGGTGTATCTGACATAACGCTCCATTAAGCCGGTAAAAAGGGTTGGCTATAATCGCGAAGCGATAGCCAACTGTTATTATCCGTTTAAGCAACTTGTTATTTGCAGCCATATCCGTATTAAACACCATAGAGCAAAGCTCGTTATTTAATTTTATAAAGTCTAAACCTTTCAGCTACCAATAAACCACTGACATTATCAGCTTGATCCCGATGGAATACAAACGGGTTCATTTCAGATTAAACATTAATAAATGTCACCTTATTGGAAGGTATTAGTCGTGAAAACAGCGCTTCATGTTTTTCTTTAACTTTAGGCAGCCCATCAATAATTTTGACCTCCACAATGAAGCCACCAGTTATCAGTTTCTACTCTCCTATAAAGCCCTTGAGATTGTTCATAAATAAAGTTAACGGTTCTATGCTCTTTCGTGAGTGAAAGCCCATTTTATAATATTTGGAGATAGCGATCATAATTTTTTGATTAATTTGCCGCGCATTATCACCATTACTCATTACTACCATCCCTTCGCCTCTATTCACGAAGGCTTTAAATTCATTAGTAAAACCAAGGTTTTTTCCAGAATGAGAAAAAACAAGTTGATTGTTAACTTCACTCATCGCCGGCCCTAGCCCCCAATTTCCTTGATGCTTACTGAACATAGCTGTTACTGTCGATTTATTTACTATTCCGTCATTCTTTCCTGCCATTATTGCTTGCATATGAATAGCATAAATCGCTAAGTCTGACGGGGTAGTCCATAATCCCGCTGCGGCCTTCTCTGCGTAGTCATTGTATATTGCTGGATACATTTCACCATTAGAGTCATAAGCTGCACTGGTATGTTGTTTTAATTTTTTGGGTAACACATGTTGAAAGGTACTATTGAACATGCCCATAGGTTTAAGAATTTGATTGTCAGCATATTCAGAAAATGGCATTCCTGTGACATCTTCTACTATTTTTTGCATTATAGTATAGCCACCACCTGAATACCGCCATTTACTTCCCGGCGCTTCATTGACCTCAACTTTATCGGTATTTCCTTTACCACTTAGCACATCAGTTGTACTTGGTATTTCACTACCTGTTGCATATCCGGGAAAGCCGTGAACACTAATACCGCCAGTGTGGGTAAGAAGGTGACGTAAAGTAACAGGATTTTCTTTAGTTAATAAGTCTCCCTTAACCTTCCAGCCTTTTAGATATTGATTAACATCAACATCAAGATCTAACTCTCCTTGTTTAACCAATTTTAGCGCAGCAATGGCTGCAACTGGTTTACTAATTGACCCCGCTTGAAATAACGTAGTAGAGTCTACTTTTCTTGTACCAGTAGCAATACCGTAACCTTTTGACCAATCAATTTTTCCTTTATGAATTACCGCAATACTAAGACCAGGTACATTTAACTGCTTCATAAGATTTACGATTGAATCACTCGATTCGGTTTCGCTATTAGTCTTTATATTACTTTTTAAATTATTCTCAATGACCTCAATGGCTTCGCTGCTCGCATAAACTGCACTTGTAAATATTAATACAGTGAGTGAAACAAGCGAAGAAAAGAGAAAGTCGGTGGTTTTAGTTTTATATTTCAATGATAGTTCCTTTATTAAATAATATTATGTATTGGAAAAACAATTCCATTTTAGCTACTCTGAATGAAGGTTTTTTTCAACTCATTCATCCGACTAGTTTCCCCGCGAGCCTCAAGCCGAGAACAACCAAGTAAAACAATAAAAAATTAATTATCAATACGATAATCATCAGGTAATAAACATAGACTTCGTCATATTACTTAGGCTTAAACCTGCATATAACATTTTGCTAAGCGGCTAAAAATGGCTGTCTATAATACCGAAGTACGAGCATAGCCACCTGCTTGTTTCCGTTTAAGCAGCTGGCTATATTTTATTTTACACTTATCTCATTTATTTTTAGGACTTTTTTAAAAGCTGAAAAAATAGCTTCAAAATATTGATGTTTTAAATAATCTTTAGCAATGTAGGCGTGACCATCGTAACCATACTTGATAATCAAATTGTTAGGTATCCCTTGCCTACCTTCGGCAAAGTACACTTCGGTAATCTCTGAAAATTTAAGCTCGATGACTTTTAAAGAATCACCCAACTCATTAAAAATCATAGATTTAACATTAATAGTAATTACACGTTTATGACCATGTAATCTAAAATATGTTTTAATACTGCAATCAAGCCACCCATAATAACTTGTTTATTTTTTCAACAATAAACTACACTTAATTTACCCTCTTATAAGTGTGGTGATTGTCATGCCCAAGCCTCGTTCACAACAAATTAGTTTATCTGATACGCCGTATTATCATATTTGCAGTCAAACCGTTCGCAAAGCCTTTTTATGTGGTGTTGATAAAGAAACCGGTGTCAGTTATGAGCACAGGCGTCATTGGATTGAACAGCGCAT